>JACIYQ010000201.1 GCA_014359855.1 Parvibaculum sp. | reverse complement strand
CCGAAATGGCGGCCCACCGCCGAAAGACTGAAACCGTAGATCACATGCGTCAGGTACATCGCGACCTGCCGGGCCTGCGCGACAGGCGCCCGGCGGCGCGTCGGCGAGCGCAACTCGCCGATGGGCACGTTCCAGGCCCGCGCCACCGTCTCCTGCATCAACGCGACCTTCGCGGCCTGTTCGCGCTCCCTGATGGACCGCTTGATCGCCGCAAAACCCCGGTCACCCGCGGTGAAGTCGCCCGCTGTGAAGTCGCCCGCAGTGAAATTGCCCACATCGTAAATGCCTTCCCTGACCATGCCTGTCCTCCAGCCTCGACGCCTCGCAGCGGCGAATGAAAACCTCACCCTGGAAACAAGATTTGCATATTTCGTACATATCTGGGATAAATCATGTAAATTTCTTCGCGCGGCTCAGGAGCACCACGTGCGGACCCGGATCAGGCATTTCAGAAAGCAGCGCGGCCTCACCCAGACCGAGCTGGCCCAGCGGCTCGGCACGACGGCCGCGACCGTCTCCCGTCTCGAAACGGCGGACATGACGGTCTCGACCGGCTGGCTCGAACGGATCGCCGGCGAGCTTGCTGTGGGCGTGAGGGATCTTCTGGATGCACCGGCAGAAAGCCGCCATGCGGTAACGGGTGAAGTGCGGCGCGGCGGCAATGTCTTCGCCCTGCCCAAACCGGAGCCCGTGCCACCCTCTCTCCTCTCGCTCGCGCACGAGCCGATGGCTTTCAGGATCGGGGAGACGCTCGGCGCCTATGCGGGCGGCGACGTGCTGGTGGCCGACCGCATGGCCGTGGCGGAGGCTGTGGAAGCACTCGGGCGCGACTGTTTCGCGGGCGGCGCGGAAGGCGATCTTGCCTTCGGCCGTCTCGCGCTGCTCGACGCGCAGCGATGTCTGTTGATGCCGCCGGAAAGCGGCGCGCCCCCGCGCGAGTTTCTGTCGCCGGTCTGGATCGCGCCGGTGGTCACGCTTCTCAGGAACTACCCGCCCGTCAGGAGGACGCGTCCCGGCAACTGACGGTCACGCTGCCGGCCTTGTCTTCCGCGCCGCTGCAATCCATGCCGGGAAAGCACATCGCGGCCGTCGCTGCCGCCCCGGATCGGAAAGCTCGCGCTTTCGCCTTCCCTGAGCGTCACCGTTCCGCCTTCGAGCGTCGCTGTCGCGGCTTGCGCCGCGGCGGCAAGTGCAGCGCGCAGAACGAAGGTTTGTGAAAACGCATGGATGGTCATTGGCGGTCTCCCTCTCGCTCCCCAATGCAGGGTGCACCGCGAATGCGAGCGGGATCAACGCCGGATGAGACACCGCGAAAGATCAGGCGATGCGGAGATTGGCCTTGCTGGCGAGCGCGTGCGCCTTCTCGGATTGCAGAAACGCATCATGGCCGAGCACCATGACGATGCGCCCCTCCTCATTCGCGAGCGGCAGACGCAGCCAGAACTGAAATATGCCCGGCTGGTTCCAGACTGTGAGCGGAATGACGCCCTGAGCCGGACGGCCGGCCCGCACGACCTCGTGATAGGCCGCGTCCCAATAGCCGGTCTGGTCGCCGAAATCGTACTCGTCGAGATAGTGGCCGGTGAGTTCCACGCCGAAATAGTCGCGCAGCCGCGTGCCGGCCAGCCGCACGCGAAGCCGTTCCTCGCCGCCATCCCCCATCACATCGATCAGGCTGAGAGAGGGAAGCAGCCGGCGCAATTCAGCAGGCTGAATATCGGCCCGCGTCGGATAGCCGCCATCGGGCGCCTTCGCGCACCAATAGTCGAAGACTTCGCGCTGCTCCGGCACGATGAGTTGCGCTCTTATGGCCTGGTCTGCAGCGGTCAGCGGATCGTCCTCAGCAATGGCGGCGCGCCGCCCGGTCGCGAATCAACACGAAAAAATACTGGGCGTGTGTGCGTTGCGATGCAAGGGGATTGGGCGATGCAGGCGTTACTTCGCGGAGCGGCGGCTTTTCCGCCCGGCCTGGCCGAGACCCATCTTCTTCGCGAGCCGCGAGCGTGCCTGCGCGTAGTTCGGCGCCACCATGGGATAGTCGCGCGGCAGGCCCCACTTCTCGCGATATTCTTCCGGGCTCAGATTATAGTGGCTGCGCAAGTGCCGTTTCAGCGACTTGAATTTCTTGCCGTCTTCGAGGCAGATCAGATAGTCGGGCGTGATCGATTTGCGAACAGGAACGGCGGGCTCTTCCTTGGGGCCGGAACCTCCCGTGCTGCCGAGTGCGACGTCGGAAAGCGCCGAAAACACCCGATTGATGAGACCCGGTAATTCGTCCGGTGCGACTATGTTGTGCCCAACATAGGCCGACACGATATCGGCCGTCATATCGATCAGATCCGCCTTTTCCGCCACCGCGCCCTCGTCTCATCCGGCTCGAGTAATTGTACCGGCGTCCAAGAGATCAAGCCGGAAACCGAACCAATATTCATCCAGTTCTATATCTCTCCCGTTGTTTAACAGTCAAGGACTGGCATTGTCGCTGCATATTTTTACGATGACACAGTGGAGGCGCAATGGCCCCTGTGGATGAGTTCATGCGAGAACAGACGAGAACGAAATCCTGATACCGTCATTTCAATAAACAGCTCGCCGTTATTCCTTCCTTATTGCCTTCCAGCGCGCCGACAGATAGTCGCCCAGCCGCTCGATGGCCCGCTCGCCTTGCGGCAGCATTTGATAGAAGGCATGCCAGACATGGATCATGCCGTCCCATTCCTCGATTTCCGCTGCAACGCCGCACGCGCGCGCCCGCTGATGGAGAGCGATCGCATCGCCGAGCAGCACCTCATCGCTGCCCACATGGATCAGCATCGGCGGCAAGCCGGTCAGGTCTCCGAAGTTGGGTGACGCAAGGGGATCGCGTGCGTCGGCGCCGTTCAGATAGGCGGCGGCAATGCTTTTGATGCCCGCCTGGTCGATCATCGGATCTGCGTCGGCCCGCGTCGTGTATGTTTCCGTTTCGCAGGTGAGGTCGGTCCAGGGGCTGATCGCGACGGCGGCGGCGGGCATCGGCAGTCCCTTGTCGCGCGCAGCGATCAGCGTCGCGACCGTCAGTCCACCGCCCGCCGAATCGCCGCCGAACGCGATCGCTTGCGGCTCGACGCCGCTTGCGATGAGCCAGCGGTAAGCCGACAGCGCATCTTCGACCGCCGCCGGAAAAGGCGCTTCCGGTGCGAGTGCGTAGTCGACGCTCAACACCCGCGCTTTCGCCGCCGTGGCGAGACGCGACGTCAGGTGACGATGAGAGACGGACGAGCCCTGCACATAGCCGCCGCCGTGAAAATACAGGATCACCGGCGCCGTCTCCGCGCCTGATGGAATATTCCATTCGGCGCCCACACCGCCGAGATCGGCCTTCGATACTTCCACGCCGGCGGGAACCGGAAATTGCTCCGCATTTCCGTCCATCGCCTTGCGGCGCTCCGCATAGCCGAGATTCGCGCCCGCCGCGGACCGCGCGCGGATAAGTTCCTTCAGGCGGCCGATTTCGATGCCTTTGCCTTCTTTGGACATTCATTCCCCCCTATGATT
>JACIYQ010000200.1 GCA_014359855.1 Parvibaculum sp. | reverse complement strand
CGCGGCGAAGGTCGTGGAAGTGCGCTTTGCGAGCGGGGCGGACGATGCCGTGCTGATCGACGAGATCACGAACCGTTTCGGAGTGACGCTGCCTTTCGGCAACGGCGCCGTGACGCCGGTGCGCATTGCTCACTGCCCGGAAGCGAAGCTCTACGATCTCGTGTCCTTTCTTTACGCGGAGGGTCGCGAAACGGTGACGGCTGCCCGTGCGGATTATGTGTTCGAGGCGAAGAACCCGCTTCGCGAGCGGCTGACCGCGCGCCTTCACGGAAAAGACTGAGCGATCATGACTCCAACCCTTGCCGCCATCACCGCCATCGTGGTCCTGGTGACGGCAACGCTTTCCGGCATCTTCGGGATGGCGGGTGGCATGATCCTCATGGCCTTCCTCACCTTCACCTATTCGGTGGGCGCGGCGATGATGCTGCATGGCGTCACCCAGGCCGTGTCGAACGGATATCGCGCCGTCATCAACAGGAATGACATCGTCTGGCGGCTGGTGGCAACGAACATGATCGGCTCGCTCGCCGCGCTCGTGCTCTTCATGCTGGTGAGTTTCGTGCCGGACAAGGCCACGGTCTATCTGGTGCTCGGCGCCATTCCCTTCGTGGCCTTCTCGATTCCGAAAAGTTGGGGCCTCGACATCACGAAGCCGTTCGTCGCGCCTGTCTGCGGCTTTGTGGTGACGGCTCTTACGCTTACGGCGGGCGTTGCCGGGCCTATTCTCGACGTTTTCTTCGTACGCAGTCCTCTAACGCGCCATCAGATCGTCGCAACCAAGGCCGTGACGCAGACGCTGCAGCACCTGACGAAGCTTCTCTATTTCGGGGTCCTGGCGGCACATCTCCTGCCTGCCGCGGACCTGCCTTGGTGGATTTATGTGATGGTGGCGCCGCTCGCCATGCTCGGCACGACTTTCGGAAAAATGCTGCTCGACCGTATGAATGACGGCCAGTTCAAGAGCTGGAGCCGCTATATCCTCTTCGTGCTTGGTGCGTTTCTCCTCTGGCGCGGGCTTTCGCTGCTTGTGGGCTGAGAACTCTTCCGAGCGGAGCCGGATCGTAGCGCGGGGCCAGACGGTCGAAGGGGATCGACGCCGCTGCCCCGACCGTGTGCAGCCTGTCAGCGACGTCTTCCTCTATGCGACTTCGTACCTTAAAGCCCCGGCACAGGAAAGCGCAACGTGAGGGCGCGCGTTTGCCTCGCGAGCCTTTCCTCGACTGCACGGTCCCCCTTTGCCGCCAATGCGTCGGCGATGATATCGCCGATCTCCGTCATTTCTTTCTCGCTCATCCCGCGCGCGGTCGGCGCCGGTGTGCCGAGGCGAAGCCCGGAAGGCCGCATCGGCGGGTTCGGATCGTCGGGGATCTCCTCGCCCTTGAGCGCGAGGAAGATTTCGTTGTCGGTTTGCGCAAGCTGCACCTTTTCCTGGGATGACGGCATTTGAGCGTCCTTCGAGCCAAAACAAAAAACGCCCGGCCAGCATCTTCATGTGCTGCCCAGGCGATCGGCTCGAAAGACCAGTCTCCGCGCTCCCCGATGGTGACCCATCTGATATCGCCAGTCGCGCGGAGGATATGTGCGACCGGAAGT
>JACIYQ010000020.1 GCA_014359855.1 Parvibaculum sp. | reverse complement strand
AGCAGGAGCTTATGGACTCTTTCGAATTCAACAAGTTTGCAGGCGCGGTGCTCGGCTCCGTCCTCTTCATTCTTGCCGTGTCCATTCTCGCCGAGACGCTCTACGAGACGGAAGAAGCCAATCCGCAGGCCTATGCCGTGGCGGCGCTCGAAGAGAGCGGCGAAGGCGGCGGCGAGGCTGCTGAGGCGGCCAAGGAAGTGCCGCTTGCGACACTGCTCGCGCAGGCCGATGCCGGGCGCGGCGAGAAGGCGGCCAAGAAGTGCACCGCCTGCCACACCTTCGAGGAAGGCGGCGCGGCGCGCATCGGCCCGAACCTCTATGGCATCGTCGGCGCGAAGCACGCTCACATGGCTGGCTTCGCCTATTCCGCCGCGATGCAGGAGAGGTCTTCCCAGGTCTGGAACTTCGAAGAGCTCGACCACTTCGTCGCCGATCCGCGCGGCTACATCCCGGGCACGGCGATGAGCTTCGCCGGCATCAAGAAGCCGCAGGAGCGCGCCGACCTTCTCGTCTATCTGAACTCGCTCGGCTCGAACCAGCCGCTGCCAGCGCCGCAGGCCGAAGAAGCGGCGCCGGCCGAGGAAGCGGCACCTGCCGAGGCGGAAGCGCCCGCCGCCGAATAAGCCCTCGACGGCACAAGGTTTTCAGAACGCGCCCGGAGCCATCCGGGCGCGTTTTCTTTTGTCGCTCCCTACTCGCGCCACTCACCCGGATGACTTTGTTTTAATGGGCTAAAACGTCTAAAACAGGTCACAATAAGAAGCCAATCGAGGGGCGCGGCACGGCGGCCCGATATGTTCGGCGTCCCGCGCCGGGCAAGAGGGAGGATGAGTGTGCGTGGTTTCATGACCAAACCGGTCCTTGCCGGTGCGGCCGTCATCATTCTGGTGATTGCGGCGATTTTCTTTTTCCCGGGTGACAGCGCGCCGGACCGCGATGCCGATATGGCACGCCCCGCCGCGCAGAGCGAGGACAGGACGGCAAGCGAAGCCTCCGCGGACTCCGCTCGCGCAGCATCGGAACGGCCAAACGAAATCGTCACGCAAGCGGTCGAGGTGGAAAATTTCGACCCCACCATACCGAGACACGGCTCTTCCCTCTTCGGCGAACTCAAATACGAGCCCGGCTTCCGGCATTTCGACTATGTGAATCCGCAAGCGCCGAAAGGCGGCATGCTGCGCTACGGCGCCTTCGGAACCTTCGACAGCCTGAACGGCTTCATCGTCAAGGGTCAGCCGGCGGCCGGCATCAATCTGATCTACGACACGCTGATGACGTCGAGCCTCGATGAGCCGGCTTCCGAATACGGGCTCATCGCCGAAAGCGTCCGTCATCCGAAGGATTATTCCTCCGTCACCTATACGCTGCGCCCGCAGGCGAAGTGGCATGACGGCAAGCCGGTGACGCCCGATGACGTCGTCTGGACCTTCGAGACGCTGAAGAAAAGCCACCCCTTCTACAACGCCTATTACGCCAATGTGGTGAAGGCGGAGAAGACCGCCACTCACGAAGTGACCTTCACCTTCAACCAGACAGGCAATCGCGAGCTGCCGCAGATCGTCGGGCAACTGCCCGTTCTGCCGAAGCACTACTGGACGGGCCAGAATGCCAAGGGCCAGCCGCGCAACTTCGCGGAGACGACGCTCGAACCGCCGCTCGGCAGCGGCCCCTATCGCGTCGGCAAGGTGTCGCCCAACCGCTCCGTCACCTATGAGCGCGTGCCGGATTACTGGGGACGAGACCTGCCGGTGAATGTCGGCACGAACAATTTCGACCGGATGAGATTCGAGTATTACCGGGACGGCACCGTCACGCTTGAGGCGCTGAAAGGCGACCGTGTCGACTTCCGCATCGAAAACAGCGCCAAGAACTGGGCCACCGAATACGACATTCCGCCGGTCCGTCGAGGCGACCTGAAGAAGGAAGAAATCCGCACGATGACCCCGGCCGGCATGCAGGCCTTCGTCTTCAACACCCGCCGCGACAAGTTCAAGGACGCCCGCGTGCGCGAGGCCTTCAATTGGGCCTTCGACTTCGAGTGGATGAACAGGAACCTCTTCTACGGTTCCTACACGCGAACCGGCAGCTACTTTGCAAATTCGGAACTCGCCGCACGAGGGCTTCCCGAGGGCCGCGAACTGGCGATCCTCAAGCAGCATGAAGACAAGCTGCCGCCCGAAATCTTCACCGAGGTCTACGAGAACCCGAAGACCGACGGCAGCGGCAACAACCGCGACAATCTGCGCCGGGCAGCCGGGCTTCTGAAGGAAGCGGGCTGGACGGTGCAGGAGGGAAAGCTCCGCAACGAAGCGGGAGCGACGATGAAGGTCGAGTTCCTGCTCGACCAGCCCACATTCGAACGCGTAGTCGCGCCCTTCCAGCAGTCGCTGAAGAAGCTCGGCATCGAGGCGACGATCCGCACCGTCGATACGCCGCAATATCAGAACCGCACCGACAATTACGACTTCGACATCATTATCGACACGTTCGGTCAGTCTCTTTCGCCCGGCAACGAGCAGCGCGAATTCTGGGGCTGCGAGGCGGCGGAGACGGTGGGCAGCCGCAACACCGCCGGCATTTGCGATCCGGCCGTCGAGGCGCTCATCGACCGCATCATCTACGCGACGAACCGCGCGGACCTCATAGCGGCGAGCCGGGCGCTCGACCGCGTCCTGCTCTCCGGGCACTACGTCGTGCCGCAATGGTATTCGCCCAATACGCGGCTTGCCTATTGGTCGCGGCTGAAGCATCCCGAAAAGATGCCGCCTTATGCGATCGGCTTCCCGGCGATCTGGTGGGCGGACGAGGCCGCGCCGCCCCCCGCCCCCAAGCCGGACGAGGCCGAATGAAGGGCTTTCGCGTGCCGACACGGCGGCAGGTGCTCGCGCTCACGGCAAGCGCCTTCGCTGCTGCGTCGTTTCCGCTGTCGCTTGCGCGCGCCACGGAAGGCGCAAGGCGGCACGGCATGTCGATTTTCGGCGAGCTCAAATATCCGCCGGACTTCACGCATTTCGACTACGTGAACCCGCAAGCGCCGAAGGGCGGCACGTTTTCGCAAATCGGCCCCACCGCCGCCTATAACGCCTCCTTCTATACGTTCGACACGCTGAACGGCTACATCCTCAAAGGCAACGCGCCGCAGGGGCTCAACCTCCTTTTCGACACGCTGATGGTGCGCGCCTTCGACGAGCCCGACGCCCTTTACGGTCTCGTCGCCGAAAGCGTCGAGATATCGGATGACGGCAACAAGCTCACCTTCCATCTACGCGACGGCGCGCACTTCCATGACGGCACGCCGCTCACGGCGGAGGATGCCGCCTTCTCCTTCATGCTGCTGAAGGAAAAAGGCCATCCGCTGATCGCGCAGAACGTGAAGGAGATGGCCTCGGCGGAGGCGGTGGACGAGCGCACCCTCGCCGTCACGCTGACGGGCAAGCAGACGCGCGACCTGGCGCTTTTCATCGCCGGCACGCTGCCCGTCTTCTCGAAGGCCTTCTACACGGCGAACGATTTCGCCAACGCCTCGCTCAAGCCGCCGCTCGGCAGCGGCCCCTACAAGGTGGGCGATTTCCGCGCCGGGCGTTTCGTCGCCTATGCGCGCGTGGCGGATTACTGGGGACAAGACCTGCCGGTCAATCGCGGCCAGTGGAATTTCGACACGGTGCGCTTCGAATATTTCCGCGACCGCACCGCGCAGTTCGAGGCCTTCAAGGCGGGGGGCTATCTCTTCCGCGAGGAATTCACCTCGAAGACATGGGCGACCGAATACGACTTCCCCGCCGTGAAGGACGGCCGCGTGAAGCTGCTGACCTTGCCAGACGACACGCCGTCGGGCGCGCAGGGCTGGTTCCTCAATACGCGGCGGCCGAAATTCCAGGACATTCGCGTGCGCGAGGCGATCGGCCTTGCCTTCGATTTTGCCTGGACGAACAGGAACCTCTTCTACGATCTCTACAAGCGCACCGAGAGCTATTTCGAGAACTCGCCGATGAAGGCAACGGGCGAACCCGATGCGGACGAACTGGCGCTGCTCGAACCCTGGCGCGGCGAGGTGCCGGACGCCGTGTTCGGCCCCGCCGTGACGCCGCCCGAAAGCGACGGCTCGGGTCAGGACAGGGCGCTTCTGCGGCGCGCGGCGGCGCTTCTCGACGAGGCGGGATGGAAGATCGCCGATGGCGCGCGGCGCAACGCGGCGGGCGAGGCCTTTTCCATCGAATTCCTCGACAACGATCCCATGGTCGAGCGTCTCGTGGCGCCGCTTGCCAAGAACCTGCGCCTGCTGGGCATCGAGGCGCGCAGCCGCCAGATCGATTCCTCGCAATATCAGCTCCGCCGCGACAATTACGATTTCGACGTCGTCATGCAGCGCTATTCGCTGAGCCTCACGCCCGGCGTCGAGGTGCGCAGCTACTGGTCGTCGGACTTCGCGAAAATCCCCGGCGGGCGGAACCTGTCGGGCATTTCGAGCCCCGCCATCGACGCGCTGATCGAACAGGTCATCGCCGCGCCGGAGCGCGAGGCGCAGATCGTGGCCGCGCGCGCCCTCGACCGCGTGCTCAGGGCCGGGCATTACTGGGTGCCCCAATGGCACAAGAACGTCCACAATCTCGCCTTCTGGGACAAGTTCGCCTGGCCCGAAACGAAACCGGCATATGATCGCGGTGTGCTCGCGACCTGGTGGGCCGCCGGAACCGAGGACCGATAACACCCATGTCCGCCTATATCATCCGCCGCCTGCTTCTGATGATCCCGACCATCTTCGGGATCATGCTTGTGAGCTTCGCGCTGATCCAGTTCGCACCGGGCGGTCCCATCGAGCGGATCATCGCCCAGCTTCAGGGCACGGAGGTGTCCGCCACCGCGCGCATCGGCGGTTCGGCCGGCGGCGATTTCGGCGCGCAGGCGCAAATGTCCGGCGCGGACAGTTCGATCAACAGCAAGTATCGCGGCGCGCAGGGCCTCGATCCGGAATTCCTGAAATCCCTCGAAGTCCAGTTCGGCTTCGACAAGCCCGCGCATGAGCGCTTCCTCATGATGATCTGGAACTATGCGCGCTTCGATTTCGGCGAGAGCTATTTCCGCGATGTGAGCGTGTTGAGCCTCGTCGCCGAGAAGCTGCCCGTGTCGGTGTCGCTCGGGCTCTGGACGACGCTCCTCACCTACCTCATTTCCATTCCGCTCGGCATCCGCAAGGCGATCCGCGACGGCAGCCCCTTCGACACATGGACGAGCGGCGTCATCATCGTCGGCTATGCCGTGCCGGGCTTCCTCTTCGCCGTGTTCCTCATCGTGCTCTTCGCGGGCGG
>JACIYQ010000002.1 GCA_014359855.1 Parvibaculum sp. | reverse complement strand
CGCGCCGCATCCCCCCGCGCGCCGGGACTGGATGAGGCACCTGAAGTTCGATCCTCGGTACGGGAGGGTTAGATGCTTTTCAGTGCGCTTCTGAAGACGATCGTCAAACGCGGCTCTCTGACGGTCATACGGCAAGACGGCAGACAGACGGAGTTCGGCGACGGCACCGGCGAGCCGGTCGTCATTCGACTCCATGACAGGACGGTCTCGACCGAGATCGCGCTCAACCCCTATCTCAAGCTTGGCGAAGCTTTCATGGACGGGCGGATGACCGTCGAGAAGCCTTCGACGATCTACGAACTGCTCGACCTGCTGACCGGCAATCTCGGCCGCAGTTTCGCTGGACCGGCCTTCGAGGTCTATGGCGCGCTCAGGCGCATGAAGCGGCGGATCGATCAGCACAATCCCGTCGGCAAGGCGGAGAAGAACGTCGCTCATCATTACGACCTCGACGGCGGCATCTACGATCTCTTCCTCGACCGCGACAAGCAATATTCCTGTGCCTACTTTCAGCGGCCCGGCATGTCGCTGGAGGAAGCGCAGCTTGCGAAGAAGCGCCACATCGCCGCGAAGCTCGGCATCGAGCCCGGCATGCGCGTGCTCGACATCGGCTGCGGCTGGGGCGGCATGGCGCTGACGCTTGCGGAGGAAACGGGCGCGGAGGTCGTTGGCGTGACGCTGTCGCGCGAACAATTGAAGGTGGCGCAACGCCGCGCGGAAGAAAGAGGCCTTGGGGCACAGGTGGAATTTCGCCTGCAGGACTATCGTCAGATCAAGGAAAATTTCGACCGCATCGTTTCCGTCGGCATGTTCGAACATGTGGGCGTGGGCCACTACCGCGAATATTTCGACCGGGTGACGGACCTGCTCACCCATGACGGCGTGGCGCTGATCCACACGATCGGCCGGCTCGACGGGCCGGGATCCACCAACCCGTGGATCGCAAAATACATCTTCCCCGGCGGCTACATTCCCGCGCTGAGCGAGATGGCCGGCGTCGTGGAGCGCACGGGGCTCTTCATGAGCGATGTCGAAATCCTGCGGCTGCACTACGCGGAAACGCTGCGCGAGTGGCGGCGGCGCTTCATGGAGCGGCGCGAGACGGCGGCGCGCATCTATGACGAACGCTTCTGCCGCATGTGGGAGTTCTATCTCGCGGGATCGGAAACATCGTTCCGGAACGAAGGCATGGTCGTTTTCCAGATGCAGCTCGCAAAGCAGATCGACGTGCTGCCGCTGACGCGCGACTACATGGTGGAAGAGGAACGGCGGCTCAACAGCGCCGGAGAGCCGCATCAGCAGCGCCTCCTCGCGGGCGACTGAAAATTCCCGCGAGGCTGAGCCGGGACCGGGGACAAACCGGCCCCGGAAAGGGATCACTGTCATCGAAATGTCATCGAAACGTCACGCACCGCAATAGCGGGGATAAGGCCGTCCCGCCGCCCGCCCGCGGCACCCCTCGCCCGCCCCCTCGGCGTCATCCGCATGCCCTCGCCCGCCTGTTATCCCCGGCTTGCGGGATAAGTCCTCGCGGAACCGCGACTCAGGCTAAAATCGAAGCCATCCACAGCCTCGCACCGGACAAAGCCTATTGATTTCAAGGGCTTGCCAGAATTCCGCCCGCTTATCCACAGGGTCTGGAGAAGAAAGCTGGGGACGAGCGGAGAAATCCCCGCATTTGCCGGCCACCCGAACAGCCGCTTCGTTTAGAACTTGTGCCCATGGACAACACGACAGCCGCCTATTCCCGATCGCCCGACTCGCATGACGAGGGCTCCCCCGCCGACTACCGCGTGCCGCCGCACAATATCGATGCGGAGCAGGCGCTGCTCGGCGCCATGCTCGTCAACAACGAGAGCTACGACCGCGTGGCGGGCTTTCTGGAACCCACGCATTTCTTCGATGCCGTACACGGACGAATTTACGAGGCGGCGGCGAAGCTGATCACGCAAGGCCACCTCGCCTCGCCCGTAACGCTGAAGAATTTCTTCGAGCGCGACGCGGCGCTGGCCGAAATCGGCGGACCGCAATATCTCGCCCGCCTCGCCGGCGCGGCGACGACGATCATCAACGCGGAAGAATACGGGCGCACGATCTACGACCTCGCCATCCGCCGCGAACTCATCACGGTGGGCACCGACATCCACAACCGCGCCTATGACGCGCCGGTGGACGACACGCCGAGCGCGCAGATCCTCGACGCGGAGCAGATGCTCTACCAGCTTGCCGAGCGCGGCAAATACGAGGGCGGCTTCCAGAGCTTCCACGAGTCGCTCAAAACCGCCATCGACATGGCGGCCGAAGCCTATAAGCGCGACGGCGGGCTTTCCGGCATCTCGACGGGACTGCGCGACCTCGACCACAGGCTCGGCGGCCTGCAGCCTTCCGACCTGCTGATCATGGCGGGCCGCCCTTCCATGGGCAAGACGGCGCTCGCCACCAACATCGCCTTCAACGCCGCCAAGGCCTACAAGGCCGAGCACCACGCGGACGGCACGGTGACGGCGAAGGACGGCGCGATCGTCGGCTTCTTCTCGCTTGAAATGTCGGCCGAGCAGCTTGCGACGCGACTGCTCGCGGAACAATCCGGCGTGCCGTCGGAAAAAATCCGGCGCGGCAACATCCATGAGGACGAGTTCCACCGGCTCGTCGACGCGGCGCGCGAGCTGCAGAGCATTCCGCTCTATATCGATGACACGGGCGGCCTCACCATCGCGACGCTGGCGGCGCGCGCAAGGCGGCTGAAGCGGCAGCGCGGTTTGGGGCTTCTCGTCATCGACTATCTGCAATTGCTGGCGGGTTCGGGCAAGGCGGGCGACAACCGCGTGCAGGAAGTGACGCAGATCACGACCGGCCTCAAGGCGCTGGCGAAGGAACTCAACGTGCCGATCATGGCGCTGTCGCAGCTTTCGCGCCAGGTGGAAAGCCGCGACGACAAGCGGCCGCAGCTATCGGATTTGCGCGAGTCGGGCTCGATCGAACAGGACGCCGACGTCGTCATGTTCGTGTTCCGCGAGGAATATTACGTCTCGCGGCGCGAGCCGACCGAGGGCACGCCCGACCATCTTCAGTGGCAGGAGGAAATGGAGCGCGTGCATGGCCTCGCCGAATGCATCATCGGCAAGCAGCGCCACGGCCCGACCGGCACCGTGAAGCTGCAATTCCAGGCGGATGTGACGCGGTTCTCGGACCTCGATCAGATGCATACGGAGGGGTTTGAGTAGATATTCGTTGCTTTAGTCGTTCTGTTAGTTGCTTAGGTTTTGTTGCTTGCGCGTGCGCCGAAAGCTTCACCTGAGGAAAAACCGAATGTCCTTGGAGAAAATCCACCTTCGAAAGCTCCTGCAGATTTTCTATGCGCCAAACAATAAGCGTATAAGCCTTCTCCGAGCAGACATCCGACAAGAAATCGCAAAAAACGAAGGCCTTAGTGGAGATGGCGGAGATTTCCACACTGCGTTCTGGAGCGGAGCAAAACAGCATGCTCTTGGAACTGAAGATTTGCGTGCCCTGACCGAGGTTTATATTGTGCGAAGCGCTCAACGGAAGCGTCTGTGCCCACTGTTGAGAGACGGATTTCTTCTGTGGTGGGATGAAAAACGCCGATGGAGGAACGAGCCGTTCGAAGCACTACTCCCGAGTCCCCACGGACGCGTTTCGTTTGAAGAGCTAGCATCGACCGTGAAAGTGGAGAACCTTCTTTCACTGGAGGGCGATGATCATTCGAGCCGTCTAATTTATCCGTACTTCGCAGAAGAACCACGACTTTCGGCAGAAGCCGCTCGCCTGGGACTGTGGCTCATGGGCGAAGCGTTTCCCCGTCTAGAAGAAATGCGCATCCTGGACGTCATTCGCGGCACCTCATTTGGGACACTTGATGTCCCGCTTCAAGGAAATGAGGAGGAAGTGTTTCAACGGGAGTATGAAGCTGTTCTGGCGGAATGGCGAAAGCTACGCAACGAGTATCAATGAGCACTACGCAAGCCCCATGTCAGAACTGGATTCAAATGCTCCGATCACTTTGGCAAAATGGCTACAGCTTCCTCCCTCAGTGGCGGCAAGAAGAAAACACGGAAAATCTCGCTAGAGAAATCGGCGCACCTTTGTGTCTCCGTCCCTTCATGCCAAGGCGGAGGCCCCCATTGGTTCAGCAACTCACGCCAAAAGCTGCTGCAGATGCATCCGAATATACGTATAGCGCCTACTTCGGGAGATCGAGCTTCCCGCTGCACACTGATCTCTCTCACTGGATGCGTCCGCCACGTTACCTCGTACTTCGGTGTCTAACGGGGTTTGATTCTGTGACAACGCGCAT
The DNA here is from genome assembly GCA_014359855.1 of Parvibaculum sp. GTDB lineage: Bacteria > Pseudomonadota > Alphaproteobacteria > Parvibaculales > Parvibaculaceae > Parvibaculum. The sequence goes on along the minus strand of JACIYQ010000002.1, from coordinate 1,394 downwards.
TCTCCCGTTTTCGGACCTGTCATCTTCCTTAGGCGCGCCGTTACTATGCCGTGCAACGTTCCGTTTACGACGCGTTGCATCGAACGTTGCTTCGTGTGCGATTCCTTTGGTGTTTAACGAACATGGATCGACTGGATACCGATGGGACAGCATATTCCTTTCGCCGGTCAACGGTGCTTCTCAAGCTGTAAATGAATATATGTTTCAAGCCGCGCCGCAATCACCTGCCCTAGTAGAAGTATCGCTATCTCGACCAGGTGACACACTAATTGTCGACAATTGGAAATGTTTACACGGCCGCAGCGCCGTCCCACCAGAGGCCGTTGGCCGAAGGGTTGAGAGGGTTTACATGTCGGAAATATACGCATGACAGAGCACGTCCCGACACATCCATGGTCGTCAGATTCACTTCTGGCGAAAGCATCCGTCTACATGGAACGAATGGAGTCCAATACACCGGAAGATTCACAGTTCGGATTTTGGTCGGCTTTATGTTTGGAACTTCTAGCGAGAGCTGCGTTGGCCCGCATCTCCCCCATCCTTCTTGCCGATCATAGCAACTGGCGAAACCTGACCTATGCATTGGGACATCAAGCCACCGCAAAGAAGTTTGCTCCTTCGTCGATTTCCACCAGCGAAGCACTTGGTCGTTTAACAGAACTATTGCCAAGCTTCACCCAAGAGATAGCCGGGTTCTGCGGTAAACATGCAGATAGACGAAATGCCGAACTGCATACCGGGGAACTCGCATTTGACGCACTAGGAACGGCAGACTGGCTTCCGAAATTTTATCAGGCCTGCCGCGTACTTCTCCAATCGATGGGGTTGGAACTTGAGAACTTTGTTGCCGATCCAAGGGCAGCAAGAATGATGATTGAGTCACTGGAGGACGAGGCCGCCAAAGCTGTTCAACAAGATATCAAAGCGCATGCGCAGGTCTGGCAGAATAAAGAACCCGAGGAAAGGGAAGATGCAAAAACTCAAGCTCTTTCTTGGGCTATCAAACAATCCGGCCATAGAGTCGTGTGCCCTGCGTGCGGATGTACGGCGTTGGTGCAAGGCAGCCCAAGTGGCATCGTTGCGACCTCAGTAAATGACGATGAGGTCCGACAAAAGCAGGCAATGCTGCCAACTGCCTTTGAGTGCATAGCGTGCGGACTGAGAATCTCTGGTTTATCTAAGCTATCCGCCTGTGGGCTCGGAAACGCCTTCACTGCGACGTCAACCTACTCTGCCGCAGAATTTTTCGGGCTTGACCTGAGCCCCAACTTTCATCCAGTCGGAAGTAGAGTCTGTTGACCATTTGAGCCCGTCGGGCTCGGTGATGCAACGGGACGGGGCGTGGAGCCCCCATAGCGCTCAGACGCTCCGTCCCGTTGCATTTCGGGAGCGCT
>JACIYQ010000199.1 GCA_014359855.1 Parvibaculum sp. | reverse complement strand
TCCACGGATTTGCGATAGGCGGTGATCGCCTCTTCCACCTTGCCGCTCTCGAAATAGATCTGCCCCTTCACTTCCCAGACGTAAGGGTTGTTCGGCTGGTTCTCGATGAGCGGCCCGAGTTCGGCGAGCGCCTTGTCGAGCTGTCCGGTGCGGTGATAGGCGACGGCGCGCGCATAATGCGCATAGTCGCTCTTGTCCGCCGGCGGATAGCGGTTGAACGTGACGGACGGGTCGTCGAGAAAGCCGAAGAGTTTCGCCTGCACCATCTTGAAGGCGTGAACGCGTGCGGGTGAATCCTGCTTCTCGAAATAAGGTGAGACCTTCACGCGCTCTTCGAGCGCCGCGAGGCGCGCGCCGGACATCGGATGCGAGCGCGCATAGGGGTCCTGCCGGTTTTCGGTCAGCAATTCCTGGTCGCGCATCGACGAGAAGAGGTCGAGCATGCCCTTGCCGGATTGCCCCGAACGCTGCAGGAAAGTCGCGCCCGCCTGGTCGGCGCTTGCTTCCTGTTCGCGGGTGAAGGCGAGGAGGCTCCGTGTCGCGATATGCTGGCTGCCCATGATGAGCGCCATGCCCGCATCGCCCTGGCCGGCGGCGATCGCACCCACGCCCAGGATCATCGAGGCGATCACCGGCATGCTCATGCTCTCGAATTCCTCGCGCCGCTTCACGAGATGGCCGCCCGCCATGTGCCCCGTTTCATGCGCGATCACGCCGATGAGTTCCGACGGCGTATCCACAATGGTGATGAGGCCGGTATGCACGAAGAGCTGCTGCCCGTTCGTCACGAAGGCGTTGAGGTTCTTGTCGTTCACGAGATGGATTTTTACCGCGCCCGGATCGATTCCCGCAGCCAGGAATACGGGGTCGGAATATTCCCGCAGCATGGCCTCGGTTTCGGCGTCGCTGATGATCGAGATGCGGCCTTGCGCCGCCGCGGGCAGGGCGGCGTGGAGGCTCATCGCCGCGCCCGCTGTCAGGGCGCAAAGAGCGCGCAAGCCCGCTCTCAGGGCGGCCTTCAGGCCGGCATTCGCGCCGGTATCCGTGAATGACATGTCTCGTTAAACCCGTTTACGGGGGCTAGCAGCCCCTTTTACTCGTTTTCCCGGAGCCTTGTCGCTCCGCTTTTCCTTCCCCGGCGGCCCTTTTCGCGCCACTCTCGCCCACCCGCCATTTTCAGCGGGATTTTTTGCGGCGCTCCGGCGCCTGCGTTGACGTTATGGGCATGTCGCGACTAAACGGTAGGGGTGGGGCTCAACCCCGTCAATCTCGCCAGGCAGCACGATAATGTGAGCGATGCCCATCATACAGAGAACGGCGCCGATTGCTGAATCCGTCGCCGGACGAAAGCCGATATGTCGAACATCAGGAGAAGCGCCGGAATGTGGTTAAATTATGAGGGTCGCACGCGCCGCACGGGAGTGACGCTGGCAGCATTCGCCGTAATTCTGGGTCTGTCGGCCTGCGCGGATGAAGGGCCGAGGGATCCGGTCGGCCTGACGGCGGTGAGCCACGGCGTCGAGACGGCGGCGGACCGCCGCGCGCGGTTGACGACCGCGGGGCAGGTCGCGGCCGACACGCGCGATCCCTGGTTCGCGGGCGCCGTCGTCGCGGATGAGCCCTCGGCGGTGCTGCTCGCACGCCAGGTGCTGGAGCAGGGCGGCAATGCCGCCGATGCCGCGGCCGCTGTCTATTTCGGCCTTTCGGTAACCTATCCCGCGGCCGCCGGTCTTGGCGGCGGCGGCGTCTGCCTCGTGCATGAAGCGGGCAAGAAGACCGTCGAAACCGTCTCCTTCCTCACGCGCAATCCGGCCGGCGGCGGCGCCATCGCCGTTCCCGGCAACGTTCGCGGCTTCGCGCTCATTCATTCGCGCTATGGCAAGCTTCCCTGGGGCTCGCTCGTCGCTCCCGCCGAGCGTCTCGCGGCGACGGGCACGCCCGTTTCGCGTGCCACCGCGCGCCAGCTCGCCGACGCGGCATCGGTCATCGAGGCTTCGCCCGCCCTGAAGAAGATATTTGCGAACGGCAAGGGCGCCATCGCCGGCGAACTCGACACCGTGACGCGCATCCATCTTGCGGCGACGCTTGCCCAGGTGCGCAGCCAGGGTGTCGGCGGCTTCTATTCCGGCCAGACGGCGCAGCGCCTCATCGAGGCTTCCGCCAAGGCAGGCGGTGCGCTCTCCATCCAGGATCTCCGCAACTACCGCCCCGAACTCATCGCCGCCCAATCCGCGGATATGGGCACCTCGAAGGTCTGGCTCCCCGCCGGGTCGCTCGGCGCGGGTGCCTTTGGCGCTGCGCTCTGGTCGAACCTCGGCAATGCAGGCCCCGGTGAACTAGCCGAGGCCGCGCGCCGCACCGCGATCCAGCTCGGCGCGCCTGCCGACATCGATCGCGACTTCGGCTCCACAGCCTTCGCTGCCATCGACGGGGCGGGAGGCGCGGTCGCCTGCGCCGTCACCATGAACGGCGCCTTCGGTTCGGGCAAGGTCGCGGAGGGTACGGGCGTCGTCCTCGCCGCCAGCCCCTCGCAGCCCGTGGCGGGGCTGGCTTCCGCCTTCCTCGCGCCCGTCATCGTCACCGGCGCGAGCGGCGAATATGTCCGTCTGAGCGGCGCGGGCGCCGGTGCGCCGAAGGGCGCTGCCGCCATCCAGTATGTCGGACGTAACGCGCAGACGATCGACGCAGCAAACGCCGCGCTCGCAAACGGCCCGGCCGATGCGCGCTCGCCCGCGAATGCCATCGTCTGTCCGGACGGCATAGCGTCCGGTTCCTGCGGCTTTGCCATCAACCCCGGCGGCAACGGCATGGCGGCCACCGGCATCGCCGGCTCCTGACCGCCTTGCGTGATTGCTGAAAACGAAAAGGCCCGGAGTTCTCTCCGGGCCTTTTGCTTAATCTTGTCTGGCGTGACGCTTCAGCGCCGCTGCCACCAACCGCGCCTTGCCGGCTGGTCGGGTCCGTCGTTCTCGCGCGCCTCGCCGATCGGGGGAACGTCGGCATCCGCTTCGGCCATCTCGACGATGCTTCCGGAGGCATCCTCGTCTTCCGGCTCTTCGGCTTCTTCGTCAGCCTCCGCCGTCTCGCGGACGTCTTCCTTTTCTATCTCGTCGTCGGCTTCGATCTCCGCCTCGGCGAGCTTTTCCTGATCGCCATAGGCGCCTTCCATGGCGGCCTCGGCATCCCAGGCTTCCTCGTCGTCGTCGTCGGACTGATCTTCCGCCTCGAACTCTCCGCGCGAATAGGAAAGGAGAACGGGCGCCTCGCCGGTTACGAGCGGGTCTTCCAGCGCTCCTTCGAGCAGCAGGCCTTCCTCCTCGCCGTCTCCGGCAATCGCTTCCGGGCCGGCATCTTCCGCGCCCTCGGCGGAACCATCCTCCGGCCTGCGGCGGTTGCGGCGGCCGCCCCAGCGTCCACGGCGGCGGCGCTTGCGCGGCAGCCCGTCTTCGCCGAGTTCGGTCTGCTCGCCGTCGCCGCGCGCGGCCTCTGCCTCGTCTTCCTCGCCGGACGCCTCGGCATCGGCGGCTCCCGCCTCTGCATCGTCTTCGCTGCCGTTTGCCTCGCGTGCCGTATCGCCTTCGCCGGCGGGACGGCGCTTGCGGCGGCGGCGCTTGCGGCGCGGCTGTCCGTCTCCCTTGCCGTCACCGGCTTTGGCGTCGGCACCCGTCTCTTCGGCTTCCTCCTCGTCGATTTCCCCGACGGCGGGTTCTTCCTCTTCCTCGGTGTAACCGCTCTCGATGTTGATCGCGCCCTGCGCAGGCCGCGTGCGGGTAAGCGCGCGCGCTTCGGCCTGTTCGATCTTGTGGTCGGAGCCCGCCAGTGTCGCATCCGCCTCGATGAAGACCGACGTGCCGTAACGCTCTTCGACATCGAGCAGGTTGGCGCGCTTCTGGTTCAGAATGTAGATCGCGACTTCCGCGGGAACCTTCACGGTGAAGGCGGCCGCACGGCCCTTGATTGCTTCCGCTTCGACGCCGCGCAGCACATGCAGCGCCATCGACTCGACGGAGCGCACGAGGCCCGTGCCCGCGCAATGCGGACAGATCACGGTCGATCCTTCCAGCACGCCGGAGCGCATGCGCTGGCGCGACATTTCCAGAAGACCGAAATGGCTGATGCGGCCCACCTGGATACGGGCGCGATCCGTCTTCAGGCAATCCTTGAGCTTGCGTTCCACCGCACGGTTGTTGCGGTTCTCGTCCATGTCGATGAAGTCGATCACGATGAGGCCCGCAAGGTCACGCAGGCGCATTTGCCGCGTGATTTCCTCGGCCGCTTCGAGGTTCGTCTTCAGCGCCGTCTGCTCGATGTTGCGCTCTTTCGTGGAGCGGCCCGAGTTCACGTCGATCGAGACGAGAGCTTCCGTCGGATTGATGACGATGTAGCCGCCCGACTTCAGCGTAACGGTCGGGTTCAGCATTGCGTCGAGCTGCTGCTCCACCTGGAACTTCTGGAAGAGCGGCTGCTTTTCCTTGTAAGGCTGAACGTTCTTCGCATGGCTCGGCATGAGCATGCGCATGAAGTTCTTCGCTTCCTTGTAGCCTTCGTCGCCCTCGATCTGGATGGCGTCGATATCCTTGTCGTAGAGATCGCGGATCGAACGCTTGATGAGGCTGCCTTCCTCGTAGACGAGGGTAGGGGCGGTCGATTTGAGCGTCAGCTCGCGCACGCTCTCCCACATCCGCAGGAGATATTCGTAGTCGCGCTTGATCTCCGCCTTGGTGCGCTTTGCGCCCGCCGTGCGGACGATGAGGCCCATGCCTTCCGGCACGTCCAGCGACTCGGCGATGCCCTTCAGCTTCTTGCGGTCGGCCGCCACCGTGATCTTGCGGGAGATGCCGCCGCCGCGCGCCGTGTT
>JACIYQ010000198.1 GCA_014359855.1 Parvibaculum sp. | reverse complement strand
CGGTCGAGCAGATCTACAACAAGGCGATGGACCACATGGAGGCCAAGGAATACATCCCGGCCACCAAGGAGTTCGACGAGGTCGAGCGGCAGCACCCCTATTCGGAGTGGGCGCGCCGGTCCATGCTGATGGGCGCCTATGCGAACTACAAGGTCAACCAGTACGACGAGGCGATCCTCAGCGCGCAGCGTTTCATTTCGCTGCATCCGAGCAACAGGGACGTGCCCTACGCCTACTACCTGATCGGGCTGAGCTATTACGAACGCATTTCGGATGTCGGCCGCGACCAGAAGATGACGGAGAACGCGCTCAACTCCTTTTATGAGCTGACGCGGCGTTTCCCGGCCAGCGAGTATGCGCGCGACGCCAAGCTCAAGATCGATCTCACACTCGATCACCTGGCGGGCAAGGAAATGGAAATCGGCCGCTACTACCTCAATCGGAGCGACTACATCGCCGCGATCAACCGTTTCCGTATCGTGATCGAGAAGTATCAGACGACCACGCATACGCCGGAAGCGCTGGAGCGGCTGACGGAGGCTTATCTCTCGCTCGGCATCAAGACCGAAGCGCAGACGGCGGCGGCGATCCTCGGCTACAATTTCCCCGGCAGTGAGTGGTATGAAGACAGCTATGCGCTGCTGGCGGAACAGGGGCTTGAGCCACAGGAGAACAAGGACTCCTGGATCAGCCGTGCCTGGAATACCGTTTTCTGATTTCCCGGTTTTTCCATAGAAGGCGTGTTTCATGCTCGCCGCGCTGTCGATCCGCGACATCGTCCTCATAGACCGGCTTGAGCTTTCGCTCGACAGGGGCCTTTGCACGCTGACCGGCGAGACCGGTGCCGGCAAATCGATCCTTCTCGACTCGCTCGGCCTTGCGATCGGCGCGCGCGCCGATGCAGGGCTCGTGCGCCAGGGGGCGGAGCAGGGCAGCGTCACCGCCGTGTTCGATCTTCCCGCCGGTCATCCTGCCCGCGCACTTCTCGAGGAAAACGGCATCGAGACCGATGGCGATCTCATTCTCCGCCGCGTGCAGACGCGGGACGGGCGCTCGCGCGCCTTCGCAAACGACCAGCCGGTGAGCGTCGGTCTGCTGCGCCAGCTTGGCGACATGCTGGTCGAGATTCATGGCCAGCATGACGAGCGCGGGCTTCTGGACGCGTCGGGCCACCGCGCGATCCTCGATGCCTTTGGCGGCCTCGAACCGAAGTTGCGCGAGGTGCGCAAGCTCTGGGCGGCGGCGTCCGCCGCGCGCGAGGCGCTGGCGAGCCACGAGGCGGCGCTCGCAAAGGCCAAGGCCGAGCAGGATTACCTCACCCATGTCGTCGGCGAACTCGACGAGCTTGCGCCCGAGCCCGGCGAGGAAACGACGCTCGCCGAAGAGCGCACGTTGATGATGCATTCGGAAAAGATCGCCGCCGGTCTCGCCGAGGCGGAGGAGGCGCTTTCGGGCGATGGCGGGCTCGATGCGCGGCTCAACATCGCGCTTCGCCGCATGGCGCGTGTGGCGGAGCAAGCGGGCGGGCGGCTCGACGGTGCGATCGCGGCGCTGGAGCGGACGCTCAACGAAGCGGCAGAGGCGCGCGACCAGGTGGCGCAGGCGCTCCGCGCAATGGAATTCGATCCCGCGCGGCTCGAGCATGTGGAGACGCGGCTCTTTGCGCTCCGGGCCGCCGCGCGCAAACACAATGTGCAGGTGGACAGCCTTGCCGCGCTCGCCGAGACGCTGCGCGGACAGCTTGCCGAGATCGAGGGCGGCGAGACGAAGCTCCGCGAACTCCGTCAGGCGGCGGAGCAGGCGTCCGCCGCTTACAAGTCCGCGGCGCAGGCCTTGTCGGAGGCGCGCGCGAAGGCGGCGGCGAAACTCGACAAGGAAGTGATGAAGGAACTGAAGCCGCTGAAACTCGACAAGGCGAGTTTCAGGACGCAGATCGACATGCTGGCGGAAGGCGGACCGGACGGCATCGACCGCGTGTCCTTTCTCGTCTCGACCAATCCCGGCGCGCCTTTCGGTGCGCTCATCAAGATCGCGTCGGGCGGCGAGCTTTCGCGTTTCGTGCTGGCGCTCAAGGTCGCGCTCGCCTCGCGCGGCAGCGCACCCACGCTCATCTTCGACGAGGTGGATGCGGGCGTCGGCGGCGCGGTGGCGGAAGCCGTCGGCCTTCGCCTCGCGGAACTTTCGCGCGAGGTGCAGGTTCTCGTCGTGACGCATTCGCCGCAGGTCGCCGCGCGGGCACGGCATCATTTCCGCATTTCGAAGAACGAGGCCGGTGAGGCCAAGGCGAAGAAGGATGCGCGGCTTGCAACGCGCGTCGAAACGCTCGATGCCGATGCGCGGCGCGAGGAGATCGCGCGCATGCTCGCGGGCGCGACCGTGACCGACGAGGCGCGCGCCGCCGCCGACCGGCTGATCGGAGGACATCTGTGAGTAAGGGCAGCGCAAAAAAGAAGAGCGAGGCGCGCGAGGGCGGCGAGGCGCTGGCGCGCAAGCCCGTCGATCATCTGACGATGGACGAGGCGGCGGAAGAGCTCGAACGGCTTGCGGGCGAGATCGCCGAACACGACAAGCTCTACTACCAGAAGGACGCGCCGCGCATTTCCGACGCGGACTACGACGCGCTGCGCAAGCGCAACGACGCCATCGAGGCGCGTTATCCCGAACTCGTGCGCGAGGACAGCCCGAGCCTCAAGGTGGGCGCGGAACCGGCGGAGGGTTTCGGCAAGGTCGTGCATCGCGTGCCGATGCTTTCGCTCGGCAATGCCTTCGACGATGAGGATGTGACGGATTTCTGGAACCGCATCCGGCGCTTCCTGAACCTCAAGGAGAACGACGCACTCGCCGTCACCGCCGAACCGAAGATCGACGGTCTTTCGGCCTCGCTGCGATATGAGAAGGGCCGGTTCGTGCAGGGCGCGACGCGCGGCGACGGGCGCGAGGGCGAGAACGTCACCGACAATATCGCCACCATCGCCGACGTCCCGAAGGTGCTCAAGAGGAAGAACATTCCCGACGTCGTGGAAGTGCGCGGCGAAGTCTATATGTCGCACGAGGATTTCGCGGAATTGAACGAGCGCCAGCGCGAGGCGGGAAAGCCCGTCTTCGCCAATCCGCGCAACGCGGCTGCGGGTTCGCTTCGTCAGCTCGATCCCAAGGTGACCGCATCGCGGCCGCTGCGCTTCTTCGCCTATACCTGGGGCGAAATGTCGGACATGCCCGCGGACACGCAGAAGGGCATGGTCGAGGCCTTCGAAGGCTGGGGCTTCACCGTGAACCCGCTCTTCCGGCGCTGCGACAGCATCGAGGCGCTGATTTCCTTCTATCACGATGTCGAGGAACGCCGCGCGTCGCTCGGCTACGACATCGACGGCGTCGTCTACAAGGTAGACCGGCTCGACTGGCAGCAGAGGCTCGGCTTCGTCTCGCGCTCACCCCGCTGGGCCATCGCCCACAAGTTCGCCGCCGAACAGGCGATGACGGTGCTCGAAAAGATGGAAATTCAGGTCGGGCGCACGGGCGCGATGACGCCGGTTGCGCGGCTCACGCCAGTCACCGTCGGCGGTGTGGTCGTGTCGAATGCGACGCTCCACAATGCGGACGAGATCGAGCGGCTTGGCGTGCGTCCCGGTGATACGGTCGTCGTGCAGCGGGCGGGCGACGTCATCCCGCAGATCGTGCGTGTGGTCGAGGATCGTCCGCGCGGCAAGAAGAAGTTCGAGTTCCCCGACACATGCCCCGAATGCGGCAGCCATGCGGTGCGCGAGATGAACCCGAAGACGGGCAAGCTCGACGCCGTGATGCGCTGTACCGGCGGCCTCGTCTGCCCGGCGCAGGCGGTGGAGCGGCTTCGTCATTTCGTCTCGCGCAACGCCTTCGACATCGAGGGGCTTGGCGAGAAGCAGATCGCCGCCTTTTATGAAGACGGACTGATCGTAAAGCCCGACGACATCTTCACTCTTGAGGAGCGCGACAGGCATTCGCTCAAGAAGCTGAAGGACCGCGAAGGCTGGGGCGCGACATCCGTGAAGAAGCTCTTCGAGGCCATCGATCAGCGCCGCGAGGTCGAGCTCGACCGTTTCATTTTCGGGCTCGGCATCCGCCATGTCGGCGAGACGAACGCGCGGTTGCTCGCGCGGAGCTATGGCACGCTCGATAACTTTGTGGAGCAGATGTGCGCCGCCGCCGATCCGGAAAGCGAGGCGCGGGCCGAACTTCTCTCCATCGACGGGGTGGGCGAGGTGCTGGCCGAAGCGCTCACCGATTTCTTCGCCGAGAAACACAATCGTGACGTGATCGAGGGCCTGAAGAAGGCGGGCGTGAAGGCCGTGCCGCTCGAAGCGCAGCAGACGGATTCCCCCATCGCCGGCAAAACCGTCGTCTTCACCGGCTCGCTCGAACGCATGACGCGCTCCGAGGCGAAGGCGCGAGCCGAACAGATGGGCGCGAAGGTTGCGGGCAGTGTGTCGGCGAAGACCGATCTCGTCGTCGCCGGTCCCGGCGCGGGTTCCAAGATCGCAAAGGCGCGCGAACTCGGCATCGAGGTCATCGACGAGGATGCGTGGATGGGAATGGCGGAGGGCTAGATCGCCCTTGTCGCTTCCTCAAGCCAGGCGCGCGTCTCCGCATCGAGCCCCGGCGACAGCGCCGCGCGCACGCGGGCGTGATAGGCGTTGAGCCATTCCGCCTCTTCCTCCGTCAGCAGGCTTCTCTCGACCAGCGCCAGATCGATGGGTGCGAGCGTCAGCGTCTCGAAGCCCATCATCATGCGCTCGCCGCCTTCGACCGGAGCAGGCGGCGTCACCACGCAGAGATTTTCGATGCGGATGCCATAGGCGCCCGCCTTGTAGTAGCCGGGCTCGTTGGAAACGATCATGCCGGGTTTGAGCGGCTGATGGCCCATCTTCGAAATGCGCTGCGGACCTTCATGCACGGAGAGATAGGAGCCGACGCCGTGGCCGGTGCCGTGGTCATAGTCGAACCCCGCCTTCCA
>JACIYQ010000197.1 GCA_014359855.1 Parvibaculum sp. | reverse complement strand
CCTCCGGCCCGGTTGGATGCTCGAGGTCCCGCCTGACCCCGGCATCGCCCTGAAATCCGGTCTCGCGGCACCCCGGCCGCTTGTGGCACCCTGAGGCCACCACTAGATTTCGTGGGCATTAACGGAGAATATACAATATCAGGGGCAAAATCCGCAACCGGCGGGTGTATGTGAAGGGGCCTTATCCACAGAAAAGAGCGTCAGGCGCAGGCCGGCCGGCCCTTGCGGGACCGCCGGCCCGGCCTCACATGGGGAAGGTTCCGGCGGCCTTGCCGCCGCCCTTCATTGCCCCCCGCCCTTGTCTGGCGTATGCCTCGGGCCCCGGGGACTCACCACCAAAACCTGCCACCAGAAGCCGAGAAAGAGACAGCCATGAGCCTCACTCCTTATCCGCAGGAAGGCGCCCGCCGCTTCGGCGCGATCAACTGGCTGGGCGTCTGGACGCTCTATGTGAAGGAGGTCCGCCGCTTCTGGAAGGTGATGACCCAGACGGTGGCCGCACCCGTCGTGACGACGCTCCTCTATCTCGCGATCTTTGCGCTCGCCATCGGCAAGTTCCGGCCGGACGTCCACGGCGTGCCCTTCGTCGAGTTTCTGGCGCCGGGCCTCGTCATGATGACGATGATCCAGAACGCCTTCGCCAACACCTCTTCCTCGATCCTGATCTCGAAGATCCAGGGCAATATCGTCGACCTGCTGATGCCGCCGCTTTCGGCGGGCGAACTCAATGTCGGCATTGCGATGGCGGGAGTGACGCGTGGCGTCGTCTGCGGCAGTGCGACCGCACTCGCGATGCTGCCCTTCGTGCATATGGGCCTCGCGCATCTCTGGGCGATCGTCTTTTTCGCGGCCGGCGCCTCGCTGATGCTGGCGCTGCTCGGCATGCTGGGCGGCATCTGGTCGGAGAAGTTCGATCACCTGCAGGCGGTGACGAACTTCATCATCCTGCCGCTGACCTTCCTTTCGGGCACCTTCTATTCGGTGACGCAGCTTCCCGATTTCGCCCATGAGCTGACCAAATGGAACCCGGTCTTCTACCTGATCGACGGCTTCCGCTATGGCATCACGGGCCATGCCGATGGCTCCATCGCGACGGGGATCGCGGTCGTCATCGGCATGAATGCCGTGCTCTGGACGGTCTGCCACATGCTCTTCCGCACGGGCTACCGCCTGAAAGCCTGAACCGGGGAGAAAAGGGCGGGAGAGGGCAAGTCATGTGCCAGATTGACAGACTTGGTTCCTCGCCCTAATACTCCTTTGCTTCTCGATCCGCCGCCCCTTGCCGGCGGCATTTTCTATTGCGCACCGGTCTGGAACCGGCGGGGAGCCCCCGAAACGGGGTCGAAAAGGGTGTGATCGTCATGATCCTGAGCGGGAAACGACGAGGCTGACAGCGAGAGGGCCGGAGCGCATGCGCGTTCGGGCCTTGCAGGAAACTGCTGTCTCGCCGGTCTGTCGGAGCCCCTCCCGCCGCATGGAAAACCCGCGGCAATTCCTCCGTCGTTCCACGAACAGCATCGCTCGGGAAATTTGTGAGAAGGACTGACCTCCGTGATTACGCCTGTTCTGCCGACCTATGCGCGGGCCGATCTTGAATTCGAGCGGGGCGAAGGCCCCTGGCTTCTGACTGCGAGGGGCGAGCGCTATCTCGACTTCGGCGCCGGCATCGCCGTCAACGCCTTCGGCCACGCCCATCCGCGCCTCGTCGCCGCGCTGACGGAGCAGGCGCAGAAGGTCTGGCACACCTCGAACATCTACCGCATTCCCGGCCAGGAGCGGCTCGCCCGCAGGCTCGTGGAGGCGACCTTCGCCGACACCGTCTTCTTCACGAATTCGGGTGCGGAAGCGCTCGAATGCGCGATCAAGATGGCGCGGAAATATCACGCCGCGGGCGGCGCGCCCGAGCGCTACGAACTCATCACCATGGAAGGCGCCTTCCACGGACGCACGCTCGCGACCATCGCGGCGGGCGGCCAGCCGAAATACCTCGAAGGCTTCGGCCCGGCCATGCCCGGTTTCCCGCAGGTGCCCTTCGGCAATCTGAAGGCGCTTCAGGCCGCGATCGGTCCGGCGACGGCCGGCGTCCTGATCGAGCCGATCCAGGGCGAAGGCGGCATCCGCGTCATCCCGAACGAAGACCTCCGGCGCATCCGCCAGATGTGCGACGAGGCCGGCATCCTTCTCGTGCTGGACGAGGTGCAGACGGGCATCGGCCGCACGGGCAAGCTCTTCGCGCATGAACTCGCCGGAATCACGCCGGACATCATGGGCGTTGCGAAGGCGCTGGGCGGCGGCTTCCCGGTCGGTGCCTGCCTCGCGACGGAAGCAGCCGCGCGCGGGATGGTCGCCGGCACGCATGGTTCGACCTTTGGCGGCAATCCGCTCGCTATGGCGGTGGCAAGCGCGGTGATGGACCTCGCGCTCGACGAAAACTTCCTGCCGCATGTGAAACTGCTCGGCCTCAAACTCCGGCAGAAGCTCGCCATGCTCGCCGACCAGTACCCCCGCGTGATCGAAAGCGTGCGCGGCGAGGGTCTGATGCTCGGTCTCAAGTGCCGGGTGCCGAACACCGATCTCGTGGCGGCATTGCGCGAGGAGAAGATGCTGACGGTGGGCGCCGGCGACAATGTGGTGCGCCTTCTGCCGCCGCTCATCATCGAGGAAGTGCACCTCGAAGAGGCGATGGAAAAACTTGGCCGGGCTTGCGCGAAGCTCGACGCGGCGCTCGGCGAGAAGTCAGCCGCCGCAGGAGCGACATCATGAGCCTGCGGCATTTTCTCGATCTCGATGAAGTCACGCCGGTCGATATCCGGGCGATCCTCGAAAGCTCGAAGAAGCGCAAATCGGCGCGCGCGGGGCTCGGCCAGGCCGAACCCGACGCGGACAAGCCGCTCAAGGGCAAGCTTCTCGCGATGCTCTTCGAAAAGCCCTCGACGCGCACGCGCGTTTCCTTCGACGTTGCCATGCGCCAGCTCGGCGGCGAGACGCTGCTGCTGAACGGCAACGACACGCAGCTCGGCCGCGGCGAAACCATCGCCGACACGGCCCGCGTTCTCTCGCGCTATGTCGACGCGATCATGATCCGCACCACCGACCACAAGCACCTGCTGGAGCTTGCGGAATATGCGAGCGTGCCCGTCATCAACGGCCTCACCGACCGCTCCCA
>JACIYQ010000196.1 GCA_014359855.1 Parvibaculum sp. | reverse complement strand
GCTTGTGAACAGGAAATTTGACCTAGCCAAGTTGCTCTCCCTTTTGGGTCTGAGATGAGTTTTGCGCCCGATCCGGCGAGCGCCGGTCCGCGCTGTTCTTGTGCCGGGATGCGGCGAAGGTCCCCGCCGCCGCGTGCGTGTCTTAACGGGGTTCGGCGGTACTGGTTTTTGCAAGGATCGTATTCGGGGTCAACAGCAGAGCGTAAAAAGATATGCACATAAGTGCATATCTTTTTATTATTCGCCGTAATCTATCGGTTTCCGGCTGTTACGGGCAGTTCGGCATCATCGCCCATGCCGCCCAGCGCCTTTATCAACTCCAGCACACGCCTGCGCAGCTTCGGATCGGAGATGGCAAAAAAGGCGCTGTTGAGCTGGATGCCCTCGGCAGTGGAAAGCATGCCGACATCGAGTCCGCCGCGCGGCTCGCCGTTAGCCGCAGACGCCGTCTCCCTTTCGAGACCCTCGAAGAAATATTCGATGGGGACGCCGAGAACCGCGCCTATCTCGTAGAGGCGGCTTGCGCCGATACGGTTCGTGCCTTTCTCGTATTTCTGAACCTGCTGGAACGTCAGCCCGAGGGCCTCGCCCAGCTTCTCCTGACTCATGCCGATAAGCATGCGTTGCATGCGGACCCTGCTGCCCACATGCACATCGACGGGATTCGGCGATTTTCGTGCCACGCCTGAGCCTCTGGATCGGTGACGGGAGAAAGGACCATACAACTTAAGGTCGTCCCCCGCATTACGGTTGTACCGGAATTGGCGAAAACTCCAGACTATCCGCCATTCCGGATACAACCATGGCGTCAGGGCCTGGTGTGCGACAGCGGCCTTCCATACCAGGCGGCGGCGCCCGCAGCGACGAGAAGAAGGAAGAGGAAGAGATCGCCAAGCCGCGCATAAAGCGTCGGCCGGAGGGGGGCGGGGAGCGGCACGTCGATGACGCCGCGCGCGTGGAGCGGCAGGCTGTCGACGACGCGGCCATAAGGATCGACAAGAGCCGAGATGCCACTGTTCGCCGAGCGGACAATGGGCAGGCCCTGCTCGACGGCACGCATGCGGACCTGCGAGAAATGCTGATAGGGGCCGGCAGACTCACCGAACCAGGCATCGTTCGTGATGTTGACGAGCCAGGCCGGACGATCGCCCGGCGCCACCACCTCACCCGGGAAAATCACCTCGTAGCAGATGAGCGGGCCGACCGGCGGGAAGTTCTCAAGCGCCAGCGTGCGCGGGCCGGGGCCGACGTCGAAACTCCCCTGAAACTGCACGATCTGGCGAAGGCCCAGCTTTCCGAGCAGATGGCGAAGCGGAACATATTCGCCGAAGGGGACGAGATGATGCTTGTCGTAGGTTTCCGCAATTTCGCCGGCCGAGTTCACGACATAGAGGGAGTTGTAGAAAACGCGGAGGCGGTTCGACGGACCGTCCGGCGCGGCCTCGCCACGGTTCGAGCCTGCAACGAGAAGGGCACCTTCTGGAAGCATGCGGCCAATTGCGGCGAGCACATAAGGTTCGCGGGCGAGAAGAACAGGAACCGCATTTTCCGGCCAGACAACAATGGTGCGGCCATCGATCCCCTGCGGACGGGCGGGCGTTTCCTCGCTCGACATGCGCACCAGCTGGCCGATGATCGCGAGAAGCCGGTTCGGATCGTCCCAGTCGCGCGAAAAGGGTGTGTCCGGATGAACGATGCGAATGTTCACGCCGTCGGAATAGACAAGCTCCGCCGATGAGAGACGGGCGGCGCCACCGACCCAGATGAGCGCGAGACCGGCAAGCGCGATTGCAGGTGCGGCGAGAACCTCGGCATCGAAAGCGCGCTGGCCGCGAGTTACGCGTGTGTCGACGACGGCAGGCGAGCCGACGATGAGAAGGGCGACCAGGGAGAGCCCATAGGCGCCGACCAGCGCGGCGGCCTGCATCAATGCTTCCGACCCGGCGAAGCTCTCGCCGATGAGGTTCCACGGAAATCCGGTGAGCACGTGGCCGCGCAGCCACTCAAAAACCGTCCACGAGACAGCGAAGACGGCGACGCGTCTGTAGCCCTGGAACCAGAAGAGACGGGCGAGCGCCGCCGCCGCGCCCGTGAAAAGCGCAAGCCCGGCAGGCAGCAGCGTCACCGCGACAGGGAGCAGGAAAGCGAATTTCTCCGCATCGACGAGAAAGGCGTTCCCGACCCAGTAAAGGCCGCAAAGGAAATAGCCGAAGCCGAACCACCAGCCAACGAGGCCTGCGCGCCACATGACGCGGCGGCGCCGCGACCGTGTCGGCTCGCCGACACCGTCAAGCAACCAGACGAGGACGGGCACCGTCACGAACAGAAGCGGGAGGAATTCGTATGGCGGCAGCGCGAGAACGCTCAGCGCGCCCGCAACGAAACTTGCAAGATACCGCCGCCATCCGCGCAGTTCGGAGAGCCAGACGGCAAAGCCCCAGACACGCTCCATGGCAGCGGCGAAACCGCTCTCGATCCGCACGCGCTCAGCCTTCCGAGCCGGAAGACGGCGCGGCCTTTTCTGCCGCGGACAAGAGATGGATACGCATGCGCTTGATGCGGCGGGGGTCGGCGTCCTTCACTTCGAATTCGAGACCCGCCGGGTGGCGCACAAGTTCGCCGCGCAGCGGCACGCGGCCGAGAAGGGAGAAAACGAGACCCGCCAGCGTGTCGACGTCGTCTTCGTTTTCTTCCTCGACGAGACGCAGGCCGATCATCTCCTCCAGATCCTCGATGGGACAGCGTGCATCGGCGTCGATCGAGCCGTCCTCGCGCTGTACGAGGGCAGGACCGCTGTCAATGTCATGCTCATCCTCGATCTCGCCGACGATTTCCTCCACCAGATCCTCGATGGAAACGAGGCCGTCCGTGCCGCCATATTCGTCGATAACGAGCGCGAGGTGGATGCGCGTCGCCTGCATCTTCACCAGAAGATCGAGCGCCGGCATGGAGGGAGGAACGAAGAGAACATCGCGCCGGATCGAGCGAAGGGAGAAGGCTGGGCGGGCCGCCGCATTTGCGCCCTCGCTCTCCGGGGGCGCAACCCAGCCAAGCACATCCTTCAGATGAACCATACCAATCGGGTCGTCCAGCGTTTCGCGATAGATCGGCATGCGCGAATGGCTCGACTCGCGGTAGAGGCGCAGCACATCGTCGAGCGAAGCGTTTTCCTCGACGCCCACCACGTCCGCGCGCGGGACCATCACATCCTCCACCCGCAGCTCGCCGAAGTTCAGGATGTTGACGAGCATGTGCCGTTCCTCGGCGGTGAGGCCGCGGTGCATGTCCTCGTGCTCCTCGATGACCTCTTCGAGGCTCTCGCGCAGCGAACTGTCGCCATTCCCGTTGAGGCCGAACAGGGCACGCAGCCAGCCGAAGCGGCCGTGCGAGGCGGCTTCCCTGGCGGATGATGTTCTGTCGGTGGTGTCGGCCATGGTCCTGTCGGCGCTCGCTCAGTGTTCGCCGCGTTCGGCG
>JACIYQ010000195.1 GCA_014359855.1 Parvibaculum sp. | reverse complement strand
TTCGAGACCGCCGGATTGCCGCTCATTTTCGCCTCCTCGATGCACATGGTTTGCGGGCAGAGCCTCGCGCTCTTAAGCTCTGCGCGCAAGAGAGGATATGCCGATGGATTGGGATAACACGCGGGCGCCCTCGCTCGCCGATTTCGAACGGATCGCGGACGAGGCCTTTGCGCGGCTGCCGGAGGGTTTCCGGGCGCGCTGCGAAGGGCTTTTGATCCGTGTCGAGGATTTTCCGGACGAGGAAGTTGCCGCCGGGATGGAGCTTGAAAGCCCGTTCGAGCTTCTCGGCCTTTATCAGGGCATCAGCCATGTCGAACGCTCGGTGATGGAGCCGGTGCACATGCCGGACATGGTGTTTCTCTATCGCCGGCCGCTGCTCGACTACTGGGCGGAATTCGACGAGCCGCTCGGGCACCTCGTCTGCCATGTGCTTGTGCATGAAATCGGCCACCACATGGGCCTTTCCGACGAGGACATGCATGCGATCGAGGAAGCGGCGGGGCGGGAGTAGCGGGGAGTCGATCCAGATAAATCACCTCAAATTCAACGTCATGGCCCGGCCCTCCTTCAAACTTTTTTGGCGGGCCATCCACGTCTTTGCGATCCTGGAAAAAGGAAGACGTGGATGACCCGCATAAAGCGGGTCATGACGGTACTGGTATGAGGAATGATTTTCCCGCCGCTACTCCTCCTCTTCCCAATCGATATCCGGATAGTGCTTTTCGGCCACGTAAGGGCCGCCGCCCGTGCTCGCTCTCGCCGAGAAGAGCGTGAAGCGCTCGACGGTGAAGGCCGGCGCCGCGAAGGGCGAATTCGCGCGGATGAAATTGTAGACGGCGGCGGTTTCGACGCGGCCGAGGCGGGCGATCGTGACATGCGGGGTGAAGTTGCGCGTGTCGGGCTTGAGGCCGACGCGCCGCGCGGCGCTTTCGTGGCGCCCCTGCAGGATGCGCAAGGGCCCGGATGGCTTGACGCCCGCCCACAGGGTGTGCGGGCGCTTGCCGCCGAATTCGCCCAAGCCTTCGATCTCGATGTCGAAGGGCTCGACGGGAATGTCCGACAGCGCCTCGGCGAAGTCGCGCGCCACGTCCTCCGGCACATCGCCCATGAAGCGCAGCGTGATGTGGAAGTCCGGCCGCTCGATCCAGCGCGCGCCGTCGAGACCCTGTTGCAGGCGCGTGAGACGCTCTGCCGCTTCGTCGGGGACTTCGAGTGCCGTGAAGAGGCGGATCATCGGGTTCCGTTCGTGCGTGGTCGCTGGTGGTCTCGACTCTCGTTTCTTCTTTACCTCCCCCTTGGGGGGAGGTCGAGAAATGCGCATCGCGGATTTCTGGGGTGGGGGGCGCGGGAAAAAGCGATGGGCGGTACCCGACGCCAAGGCTCCAACCCCCACCCGCAAAATCCTTCGGATTTTCCGACCTCCCCGCAAGGGGGAGGTGAAGACAAAGGATCATGTCGCGGCGGCGGCCCAGCCCTCAAGGCGCGGGGTTCGGCTGGTCGAGATGCGCGGCGTCGATTTCCTTTTCGAGTTCCCCGGTCCATTTCACGTCCACGCTCGTCACCGCGAGCTTCAACTGCTCCATCGTCGTCGCGCCGATGATGTTGGAGGTGACGAAGGGGCGCGTCGTCACGAACCGGTTCGCCATTTGCGAGGGATCGAGGCCGTGCTTCCGCGCGATGGCGAGGTAGCTCTCGATGGCGCGGTTCGTCTGCGGGTTTTCGTGGCGCCGCAGCCGGTTGAAGAGTGCCTTGCGTCTCAGGCTTCGGCGGCACGGCATACATTTCCGAGGTGTCGAAGAAGTCGATGCCCTGCGCCTCCGTGTTCTGCGCACCCGCATGAAATGAGACCGTCTCCGTCAGTTGGCGGCGTTGCGCTTTGCCCGCGCGCGCTCGATCAGCTTTTCGACGTCGGGCAGGATGCCTTCGACGATGATGGCGACACCTTCCGCCGTCGGATGAATGCCGTCGCCGAGATTGAGCGCCGGGTCGGCCGCCACGCCTTCGAGGAAGAAGGGATAGAACACGAGGCCTTCGCGCTCCGCAAGTTCCGCAAAGATCGGGTTGAACTCGCCGCCGTAGTCGCGCCCGAGATTGGGTGGCGCATACATGCCGGCGAGAAGGATGGGGAGACCGCGCGCCTTCAGGCGGGAGACGATCTCGCCGAGGTTTCTGCGCGTCAGCTCCGGATCGATGGCGCGCAGCGCGTCGTTGGCGCCGAGTTCGACGATGACGGCGTCGGCCCCGGGCCCCACCGCCCAGTCGAGGCGGGCAAGGCCGCCCGATGTCGTGTCGCCCGAGACACCCGCATTCACGACCTTCACGTCGTCATGCCCGGCTTTCGCAAGCGCGCGGCCAAGCTGTTCGGGGAAGCCTTCGCCGGGGCCGAGCAGATAGCCCGCCGTCAGGCTGTCGCCGAGTGCGACGATGGTAAGCTCGTCCGATGCCTGGGCGGGGGGCGCCGCGAGAAGGGCGAGAAGGAGCGCGGCGCCCGCGAAAAGCTTGCAAAGCGGACCCGAGAGGCCATATCGCATAATATCGTTTGCCTTCCTTCGAGACCCGCTCCACCACAAAGGCTCAAAGCGTTTGCCCGATACAATCATCGAACTCGACGGCGTGAAACTCAGCCTGCCGAGTGCGGCCGGTCCGGTCAACATTCTCCGGGGGATCGACCTTTCCATCGCGAAGGGTGAAACCGCCGGTCTCGTGGGACCATCCGGTTCCGGCAAGTCCACGCTTCTCATGGTGCTGGCCGGTCTCGAAAGACCGAGCTCGGGGCGCATCGTCTGCGCCGGCGAAGACCTCACCCTCTACGGCGAAGACCGGCTCGCGCGCTTCCGCCGCGATCATATAGGGATCGTCTTCCAGTCCTTCCACCTCATTCCGACGATGACGGCGCTGGAGAATGTCGCGATCCCGCTCGAATTCGCCGGACGGAAGAACGCCTTCGAGCGGGCGGAGGAGGAGCTTCGGCTTGCCGGTCTCGCGCACCGGCTCACGCATTATCCGGGGCAGCTCTCGGGCGGCGAGCAGCAGCGCGTCGCGCTTGCCCGCGCGGTGGCAGGCGATCCGGAAATCCTGCTTGCCGACGAACCGACCGGCAATCTCGATCAGGCGACGGGCGCGGAAATCATCGAACTCATGTTCGACCTGCACAGGCGCAAGGGCGCGACGCTGGTGCTCATCACGCATGACGAGGCGCTGGCGGCGCGCTGCCACCGGATCGTGCGGCTGCGCGACGGGCTGATCGAAAGCATCGAGGCGGGAGCGGCGGCATGAGTGGCGCGGACGCATCGCTCGGGCTTGCCTTCCGGCTGGCGCGGCGCGAACTGCGCGGCGGGCTCAAGGGGTTTCGTGTCTTTATCGCCTGCCTCGCGCTCGGTGTCGCGGCGATTGCGAGCGTCGGCTCGGTTTCGGCGGCGCTCACGCGCGGGCTGGCGGAGGGCGGACAGGATATTCTGGGCGGCGATGTCGCGCTGCGGCTCATTCATCGCGAGGCGAGCGCGGAGGAGCTTGCGCATATCTCCGAGGGCACGAGGGTTTCGGTTTCCGCCGAAATGCGCGCCATGGCGCGGAGCGCCGGAGAAGGGGGCGCGCGCGGCGCGGAAGGGCGCGGCCAGACGCTTGTCGAATTGAAGGCGGTGGACGGCGTCTATCCTCTTTACGGCGCGATGACGCTCGAACCCGCCATGCCGCTTGCCGATGCGCTTGCCATGCGCGACGGGCGGCCGGGTGCCGTCGTCGAGCCCAATTTGCTGAGCCGCCTGGGCGTTGGCGCCGGCGGTGTCATCCGTATCGGCGAGGAAACATTCGAACTGCGCGCGACGATCGCGCATGAGCCGGACCGCGTGGCGGACGGTTTCGCGCTCGGACCGCGCGCCATGATCTCGCGCGAGGCGCTTGGCGGCACGGGCCTCGTGCAGCCCGGCAGTCTCGTCCAATATCAGTACCGGATCGCGCTGCCCGCGGATGCACGCGCGCCGGAAGACATTGCGGCATGGACGGCGGCGCTCAACGAGCGCTTTCCCGATGCGGGCTGGCGCGTGACGGATCGCAGCGACAGCGCGCCCGGCGTGCGCCGTTTCGTCGAGCGCGTGGCGCTCTTTCTTTCGCTTGTCGGGCTCACCGCGCTCGCCGTCGGCGGTGTCGGCGTCGCCAATGCCGTCAAATCCTATCTCGACGGCAAGCGCGAGACGATCGCGACCTTCAAATGCCTCGGGGCGCCCGGCGCGCTCATCTTCCGCATCTACCTGATCCAGGTGCTCGCCCTTGCCGTTGCCGGCATTGCGATCGGTCTTGCCATCGGCATGGCGGCGCCATTCATCGTCGATGCGGTCGCGGGCGACATGATCCCCATTCCCGCCGAGATGGGGCTTTATGGCGGACCGCTGCTGCTTGCCGCCGCCTATGGTGTGCTGACGGCGCTTGCCTTCGCGATCTGGCCGCTGGCGCGCGCCCGCGAAGTACCGGCGGCGGGGCTCTTCCGGGACATCGTGGCGCCGGTACGCGGCCTGCCACGCCCGGTCTATGTCGCGGCGACGGCGGGTGCGCTCGCCGTGCTTGCCGCGCTTGCCATCGCGGTCGCGGAAGAACGCCTCTTCGCACTCTGGTTCGTGGCGGCGGCGGCCGGCGTCTTCGTCGTGCTCACGCTGGCGGCGCAGGGCATCATGGCGCTTTCGGCGCGCGCGCCGCGCGTCAACTCGCCGGAGCTTCGCCTTGCGCTTGCCAATATCCACCGGCCCGGCGCACCGACCCCGGCCGTCGTGCTTTCGCTCGGCCTCGGCCTTACGCTGCTCGTCACCGTGTCGCTCATCAACGGCAATCTGACCGGCGAGATTGCAAATGAGCTGCCCGAACGGGCGCCCGCCTTTTTCTTCGTCGACATCCAGCCGGGCCAGACGGATGCACTCGAAAGCCTGGTGACAGGGAC
>JACIYQ010000194.1 GCA_014359855.1 Parvibaculum sp. | reverse complement strand
AGCTGCGAATGGCCGCTTGAGTTCGTGACGGACTGGAGCCTGATCTATCGCACGGAGGCTGACATGCTCGCGCTCCTCGAAGGGCTCGATGTCGCCAACGTCACGATTGAGGTCGACTCAACGAAGTGCATTTATCTGATGGTGGCGGACAAGCCGGCCTGACGGTAAAGCGTCAGCTTGCTTGCCATTGCAGCTCATCGGCCTGGGGCGCGACGAACCGGCTTTTCGGGAACGTCGCGCTCACGGTCGTGCCTTCGCCAACCGTACTCTCGAGTTCTACCGTTCCGCCATGCAGGCTCATGATCTTGCGAACCAGCGGAAGTCCGAGGCCTGTGCCCTGCTGCGTCCGTGACATGGCATCTTCGACCTGCACGAAAGGTTCGAAGATGCGCTTGGTGTCCGACGCCTTGATGCCGATGCCCGTATCCTTCACGCTCAGCACGAGGTCGCCTGCGGCGTCGACGCCGAGCTCGACCTGGACACTGCCGTTCTCGGGCGTGAATTTGAGGGCGTTCGAGGTCAGATTGATCGCCACCTGATTGAAGAGGCGAGGATCGGCAATGAGCCATGGAATATCGTCGCGAATGCGGAAGGTCAGGTCCACGCCGAGTTCAGACGCACGCTGACGGAACATGCGCATCGTCCGGTTCAATGCTTCCACCGGATCGATCGGTTCTTCCTCCAGCTGAAGCTTTCCAGCCTCAGCCTTCGAAATGTCGAGGATGTCGTTGATGATGCTCAGAAGATGCGCTCCGCTTGCCCGGATGTCGCCCGCATAGTCGACATATTTGGGCTGGCCGACCGGACCGAACATCTGGTTCGAAATGATCTCCGAAAATCCGATGATCGCGTTGAGCGGCGTCCGCAGTTCATGGCTCATGATCGCGAGGAAGTCGTTCTTGGCGCGGTTTGCGGCTTCGGAGCGGCTGAGCAGGCGCTCGGAACGGCGTTGCTCAGCGCGCAGCTTTTCATTGTCGACGAAGCTGGTGCGGAGTTGAGTTTCCTGCACATAGTTGAGGAACATGCTAATTCCGACTGCCGATGCGAGGAAGGTCGTATTGCTGATCAAGATGTCCGAAGGAACGGGATTCACAAACAATACGACCCATTCATAGGCTGTAATCGTTATAAGCGAGACAATCGTCGAATAAATGTAGCTCAACCGCCACAGACAGTTGCTGTAGCCAATCGCGACGACGAGACCCCCATAGTAGAGATAAGCCCCTGGCGCATCGGCAATGGCCGTCATGACCGTGACGGCAAGGCCGGGGATGAGCATCACAAACGACAGCCAACCGGTATTCCTGTGTGTGACCAGCGGGGTATACGACAGGGCAACAAGAGCGAAGAGAGCAGGGCAGACGAAACCGAAACGCAGTATCCATGCCTCGTAGAGAACGTCGGGAACAATATAAACGTCGAGTAGTCCGAATAGGGCAAAGAGAACGGCGCCGCCTGAAACGGAGAGGCGAGTAATACCTATCTGCCGCGCGTAGTTGTTCTCCGCAAAGGCGTCCTCAACCTTTGGGTCTCTGAACCTGAGCGTAAACCAGTGTCTCGAATAGTCAGTTCGATCGACCGGAGGGTTTATGCTGTCGTCGGCGGTCAAAGTGTCAGTTCCGGGTCTTGTTGCCAAACTTACCTCGCCCCGCCGCGATTTGTCGCAGCCTGGTCAAAAGGCAAAAAACGCGCTCTGCCAGCTTGTTTTGGCACGCGCTTCCCTAAGATCGGCTTAAGGAAGGCTTGGCCGTTTGTTTGCAGCGGAAACTTGCACTTCACAATTCAGGATGTCTTAACCTAGAATCCTTCCCGATATGGGACGGTTTCGTTGAAAGAGCGGCAGCCAAATGAGCACGGTGTTTGCACCAAAGTTGGAGGCGCCGCCAGGTGCAAAGCTCGGACGGCCTTCGGATTGGTTGACAGCAAAAGAGCGGGCTGAGGTAACCGAAAAATCCCTCGGCCGCGGTCTTTGGTTGCTGGGCATCCATTATTTCCTGTATTTCGTTACAATGGCCGTCGCCGTCGCGCCCTTGCCCATTATCGTCAACATCGCCGCCGGTGTCGCAAATGGCGCTCTGATCGGTCTGCTCTTCCTGATTGGCCACGATAGCGGCCATTCCGCTTTTGTGCCGGACCGGGTTCTAAACCGCTGGATCACCCGGCTCGTCTTTCTGCCCTGTCTCCATTCTCGTAGCCAGTGGGAGGTGGTCCACAACCGGACACATCACCGTTACACGAATTTAAAGGGCTTCGACTATGTCTGGGCGCCAATGTCGAAGGAGGAATACGACCGAGCGTCTAAACCACGCCAGTTTCTGGAGCGCATCTATCGTGGTCCTTTCGGCCCACTAATCTACTACTGGTTCGAATTCTGGATACCAAAGCTCATCATTCCCGTCACAAAGCAGATGCGTGCTGAGTGGAAGAGTCACCTGCCTGACTCCTTCTTCGTGATTTTAGTCGGCGGCGGGCTTGTTGCATTTATCGGGGTTCTGGGGAGTTTGCTTTCACCTGAGCGCCCGCTCTGGCTTGTCATGCTGCTCGGTTGGTTCATTCCCTTCGTGGTATGGAACTACCTCATGGCGCTCTCAATCTTTCTGCAGCATAACCACCCGAAGGTGCCATGGTTTGACGACAGAAACGAATGGAGCTTCTACGGAGGAAACATTCGCGGGACGGCGCATGTCGACTTGCCGTTCGATTTTCTGTCCCTGTTCAAATGGGTGATGCTGCATCATGCGCATCACGCCTTGCCCTCTATACCCGGCTACAAGCTCACCGAGGCACAAGCCAAGTTGATAAAGAGATATGGTAGCGACGTCGTGCGCTACCGTTTTGGTATCGGCGCATATCGTGACATCTACAAAAAATGCAAGCTGTTCGACTATGACCGTAAACAATGGTTGGATTTTGATGGCAATCCAACAGCTGCACCGATTGAGCTTGATGCTTCCGACCGGGATGCAGTTTTCGCAATGAAGAATCAGGCGCTCTTGCAGCCGTCAACCGGCCCTCGCGTCGCTCCACGTCGCCCTGCTCGCGTGCCACAACGTGAGGTGGTGGACGGTCGCCATAAATCGGCACATGGAGATACTTCCGCCGATCGGTAGGTTCGTTCGAATCAACCTCTGGCCAGGAAATAGACGAGCAGCAGTCCGCCGAAGACGATCCGGTACCATCCGAAGATCGTGTAGCCGTGAGTGCTGACGAAGTTGAGCAGCCACTGCACGACGACGAGTGCCGAGAGGAACGCGGCGACGAAGCCCGTCGCGATGATATAGGCATGCGCCGCGTCGATTAGTTCCCACGTCTCGGCGAGGTTGACCGCCGAGGCGCCGAGCATGACGGGAATGGCGAGGAAAAAGGAAAACTCGGCGGCCGTCTTGCGCTCGACCCCGACAAGCAGGGCGCCAAGGATCGTCGCGCCCGAGCGGGAAACGCCGGGCACAAGCGCCAGGCACTGAAAGAATCCGATCTTCAAAGCTGTCCGCATCGTGAACGACTCGATCGAAGTGAATCTCGCTTCGAGCTGCAGCCTCTCGATGACGATAATGGCAATGCCGCCGACGATAAGCGTTGTGCATACCACATAGGGTGAGAAGAGGACCTCCACGATGAAGTCGTGGAAGAGTATGCCGATCAGGCCGGCTGGAAGGATGGCGACGAGAATGGCCCCGATAAAGGTCCGGGCTGCGGGATCCCGCGGAGCATCGAGGACCACGCGGAAGAGCCGGTCGCGATAGAGAACGCATATCGCCAAAATGGCGCCAAGCTGGATAACCACTTCGAAGACTTTGCCCGGCATGCTCGAAAAACCGATCAGGTCGCCTACCACGATGAGGTGGCCGGTTGACGAGATCGGGAGGAATTCGGAGACGCCCTCGACAACGCCGAGAATAAGGGCTTGCAGGAAACTGTGCTCGATCATGTCCGGCAGAGAGTCCTGCGCTGGTGTGGAAAACGACTCATCGGGAGTCTACACGATAACCCTTACACGAACCTTATGGCGGCACCATGTCGAACCGCGCCGCATCGGAACTCTCTTTTATATTCCGGTCGCGTCCAACGCTTCCTTGACGCGGCTCACAGCGATGTCGAAGGCCGCCGATCTCAGGTCGAGGTCCTTCTGGGCCGCGTGGTTGAATACCTGCTGTGCCGCATTGTCGAGGATTCGTGCGAGTTCGTTGTCGACGCGGTCGAGTGGCCAGACCACGCGTTGCAGGTTCTGGACCCACTCGAAATAGCTGACGACGACGCCGCCCGAGTTGGCGAGGATATCCGGTACCACCCT
>JACIYQ010000193.1 GCA_014359855.1 Parvibaculum sp. | reverse complement strand
GGCCTGAACGCTCTCGGCGTCAGCCCCCGCGACATGATCACGATCCTGCAGGCCATCAAGTCGGCAGGCGCGCTCCAGGCGGAAATCGAGGTGATGTAATGGAAGCCCTCTCCGCCCTCCCCACCTTTATGCACCTGTCTCAGGCCCGCCCTGCGGCTAAGGCGGCGGCAACGGCCGAAGAAGGTCGCGATCCGCGCGCATGGGAAGCGGCGAAGGAATTCGAGGCGCAGTTCGTTTCGACGCTCTTCCAGTCGATGTTCAAGGGTCTCGAGGATCAGGAGAGCGCCTTCGGCGGCGGCCCCGGCGAAACCATGTTCAGTTCCCTTCTCGTCGACCAGTACGGTCAGCAGATGGCGAAGTCGGGCGGCATCGGCCTCGCCGGCAGCGTCTATCGCGAAATGCTGAAAATGCAGGAGGTATCGCAATGAGCGCTCAACAGGGCCGCATTCCGGCCGAGACATTGCCGCCCATCGAACTCGTGGACCGGCTGCTCGCGCTTACCACTGGCCTGACCTCGGTCATCCGCCGCGAAACGGATTTGCTGCGCGACCGCGCACAGGCCGAGGTTGCGGCCCTCCAGCCGGAAAAGATCCGCCTCGCCAACGATTACGCGATGGACGTCATGGCCGTTCGCGGTCACACGAACCTGCTCGACCGGGCTCCGTCCGAACGGGTCTCCCGCCTCAAATCGGCGATGGGCGAACTCGACCGCGCCCTCGCGCTGAACGGCGAGGCGCTTGCGGCCGCGAAATCCGTTTCCGAAGGCCTCATTCGCATGGTCGCGAATGCCATGAGCGAGCGCACCGCACCCGCGCTCGGCTATGGGCCCAACGCGGCCACCGCCGCGCGCCGCCCGGGCGGCCCCGCGGGCGCCGGTTCCCTGACGCTCGACTCGCGCGCGTAAGCGCCATGCCCGAGCGGCCCTGTTGACCGGACCGTTAACCGGACCGTAACCATGACAGACCGAATGATACGGAAACGGACCGATCGGGGTCCGCGGGGGCAAATCTGGACATGTCTGGCTTGAGCAAGCGGCGCATCGCCATCGACGGCGAAATCGAAAAGAAGCTCGCACAGGGCCAGCGCCTTCAGGCGCGCGGGCGCTATGCCGACGCCGAAGCCCGCTACCGCAAGGTGCTTGCCGTGAACCCGGCGCATATCGGCGCCCTCACCGGCCTTTCCCAATGCCTGATTGCGCAGGAGCGGGCGCCCGAAGCCATTGCGCTTCTCGATCGCGCCGCCGAAGATGCCGTCCCCGAGACCGGCTATCTCTTCGATCTCGCCACCGCCTGCGCCCTCGTGGGCTACCGCCACCAGGCCCGCGCCGTCTATCGCCGCGCGCTGGAACTCAATCCCGACCACACCTCGGTTCTCATTAATCTGGCGAATGTCGAAAACGACCTCGGCGAGACGCAGGCCGCGGTGGACTTGCTGTCCCGCGCTATCGAGATCAATCCGAACGCGGCCCGCGCCTGGACCAATCTCGGCAAGATTCTCACCGGCACCGATCTCCTCGACGATGCGCTGGGCTGCTATCGCCGCGCCATCGAGATCGACCCGAACATCTCCCAGGCCTGGACCAACCTCGCCGCCCTCTACGAAATTCTCGGCCGCTTCGAGGATGCGCTCGACGCTCTCCAGAAGAGCCTCGCCATCGATCCGTCCTGCGATGCCGCCCGCTGGAACCTCGCCCGCACGCTGCTCACCCTCGGTGAAACGGAAGCCGGCTGGGACATGTACGGCTTCGGCTTCGCCTGCCGCGAGCGCCAGCCTCATCGCCCCTTCCCCGGCCTCATCTGGGAAGACGAGGACCTCTCGGACAAGACCATCATGGTCTGGCGCGAACAGGGCCTCGGCGACGACCTGATCTTCTCGACCTGCTATTCCGACCTCATCGCCCGCGCCGCCCACGTCATCATCGAGACGGACGCCCGCCTCGTGCCGCTCTACCGGCGCACCTGGCCGGAAGCGACGGTCCGCGCCGAAACGATGGCATCCACCGGCCTCGGCAACTATCCCGACGTCGATTTCGACCTCACCGCACCTGCCGGCCTCGTCGCCGGCCGCCTTCGCCGCCATGTCGCCGACTTTCCCGATGAAATCCGCGGGCTTCACGCCGATCCGGCGCGCGTCGCCGAGTGCCGCGAATGGCTCGCCACGCTCGGCCCCGGTCCGAAGATCGGCCTGTCCTGGACATCCGGCAAGATCGACGACCTCCGCTCGGCCTACTACACCGCTCTCGCGGACTGGAAACCGCTCTTCGAGACGCAGGACGTCTCGATCGTCAATCTTCAGTACACGAATGTGGATGAGGAAGCCGAAGCCCTCGCGCGCGACTTCGGCTTCACGCTGCACCGCATGCCCGGCCTCGACCTCTTCAAGGACATCGAGGGCGCGGCGGCACTCACTGCCTGCATGGATACCGTTGTCGGGCCGCCGAGCTTCCCCGTCATGCTGGCGGCGGCGCTCGGCCGGCCCTGCTTCCATTACGGCCCGAAGCGCATCTGGACGAAGCTCGGCACGAACCACCTTCCCTGGTTCCCGGCCATGCGCTGCTACCCCATCGACCGGTCGACCGGCCGCCCGGCACTCGCCGCCCGCATGACCGCGGACGTGAACGCCTTCCTCGGCAGATAGAAGTCTCCCCTTGCTACCGGCCCGCCGGCGGCAAGCAGAGGACAACTTGCCGCCTTCACCCGGCAAAACTTTCCCTGCAGACGGAACTTCCTGCCAGCCGCAGCGGCGCACCCCTCCCATAACCCGTTGATTTCTCTCGTTTTCAAACTGGCCCGTCCTTTGCGAACAGGAAGGCCAGAAGCAATCGACGGATGCAGGGTAAGGCGAAGCCGCTCATGCACCCGGTTCGGCCGCGAAGAGACTGCCGGAGCATAGATCGGCGAACGGACAGTCAAATCGCAATCAACCTCGGGTTGTTTACGCCGAATTAATGATTAATGCCGAGTGTAGTGCCCGTGCCGCCATGAGACGGCTGGGCCAAACCCTGGAGGGTAGAGACGATGGCTGATGTAGTCCTTTCCGGTGCAATCCGGTCGAACCTGCTCAGCATGCAGAACACAACCAGGCTTCTGGACGAAACGCAGCTGCGTCTCGCCACTGGCTTGAAGGTACGCAGCGCGATCGACAGCCCCACCGCCTTCTTCACGGCGCAGGGCCTGAACAACCGCGCATCCGACCTGAACAACCTGCTCGATGCGATGGGCCAGGGTGTGAAGACGCTGGAAGCCGCGGACCAGGGTAT
>JACIYQ010000192.1 GCA_014359855.1 Parvibaculum sp. | reverse complement strand
CCCGCCAATGCCGAGCGCGATATCGAGCCCGAGCGAGCCGGTGGAAATGGATTCGATCTCCACCACCTGCTCGTTCTTGCCGAGCCGCATGATGGAACCCTTGCCGAACGAGCGCTCGATCTGGCTGAGCGCGGCGTCCAGCGCCTTCTTCTTGTCGGAATCGTCTTTCACGAGGCTCACTACATTCTTGGACATGACCGATTTCCCCTTATTCCATTGCTCGCCGAGTCGCGCAACGCGCCGTTCGTCTATGGCGGTTAATGTACTTATTTTGTTCTCATTGGCAACGGAAAATTCAAGTCTTTAAGATTAAAGGGAAATCCAGGTTTTGTTCTAACAATGTTCGGCCCGCGCCCCTCACCTTGTCCCGTCTGCACCGAACGCAATTGCAAGCCGACTTCCTGCTCCTTCTTAGAAAGTGAAATTTTCCAGAAATCACGTGCATACTTCGCTATAGAGAAAGCTCTCGAAAGATCTGCGGAGACGTAATGAGGCATAGAACGTGCTGAGACGTGTGTCCCCTCTCCAATTTGATCGCGCCACGACACAGGGACGTACCCAGCCATCCTTTGTCACTTGCGAATGCGATGACGGCACGACCGTAGAATTAGTCGCCAAGTTCTCTGGCGGTTGTGACGAAGGCAATATCAATCTGGCAAGAGAGGTAATCGGCGCGTGTCTCGCAGGTGATCTCAGCCTACCGATTCCTGAACCTTTTTTGATCGAGATTTCGCCGGAATGGTCTGCAACTATCCCCGAGGATGCCCGACGCACTAAAATCCAGCAAAGCTCTACAGTAGCATTTGGCTCACGGGTCATGACGAGGCAATTTAACGTGTGGAATCCGGGCAACTTGGTTTCCGACATAATGTTGCCAACCGCTGCAAGCATATTTGTCTTCGACGCAGTCATTCAAAATCCGGATCGGCGTTCCGAGAATCCGAACTGTCTTATCCGCGGGGACGAACTCCGCATCTTTGATCACGAATTGGCGTTCTCGCACGGCCTCGTTTTAGGTTGGCTACCCCCTTGGCGTCCGGGCGGGCTTAAGTCATTGGAAATTAACGGAAATCATATATTCCGCGCGGGCTTGAAAGGACGTATAATCGACTACGTTCCGATCCGAGCCGCCTGGATGGGCTTGTCGGACGCTAAGATCGCGGGTTATGAGGCTGCGCTTCCGGCCGAGTGGACCAATGTGGCTGCTGCGGCGGCAAGCGCGACCCAACTTATTAGGGATGCGCGAGACAATATTGACGCGGTTTTGGCTGAAGTGAAGCGGGTGCTCACATGACTAGCAAAGTGGCATATAGCTACACACTACTTCGATATGTTCACGACGTATTGACTGGTGAATTCATCAACGTTGGCGTTGTCATTTTTGTGCCGTCCACAGGTCAGATACTCCACAAAACTCGCGCAACCATCGGACGTCTCAAAGGTGCTTTCCCCGACCTTGATCGTGGCGCTTTTATTTTATCTATGCAGGCGGTGCGTCGGGGGCTCCAGAGAGTTGCAAAGAAAGAAAGAGAATCTGGTTTTCTATTGAGCGAAGGAGATGCTGCATCTGTTGCGCGTAAAGCATTGCCCTCTGACGACAGTTCATTGCAATGGTCCGCTTGCGGCACGGGACTTACAAACGATCCTCAAGAAGCGCTAGAGCGTCTGTTCGAGCGTTTTATCTCACGATATGACACCCATTCACGCGCTCGCAAAACCGATGACGACGTATGGCGTCCGGTAAGACAACAACTGGAAGCGCGCAATCTTGCTCAACGCCTTCAAGAGAAATCAATTCGTGGTGGATTGGATGACATCGTATTCAAGCATGCGTGGAAGAACGGTCAATGGCATGTCTACGAGCCACTTTCATTTGATCTTGTTGACGCTGATGGCATCAAAAGCAAAGCTAGAGAATGGTTAGGCCATCTATCGGCTGTTGTCGCAGACGGAACGGCGGAACAATTCAAACCGCACTTCATCGTCGGTGCCCCTACAAATCCTGCCTTGAACAGCGCCTATCGTACTGCCATCGCGATCTTGGAAAAGGCTCCAAATAGCCCTGAAATTTTCGAGGAAGCGCAATTGGAACTGCTAGTTGACCAAATCGAGGACGAAGTCAGGTCTCACGACGTGAGACCATAAATTCCATCCGATGGTAGCCCCGGCTAGTTAGAAGCCGATACCTGTTCCTTTTCTTTCTCACGTAGAGAGGCAGCGTTTCTCTCCGTCGCCCTCGCCGTCCGCGCGCCCGGCGCGACGCCGGAAACGGGCATCGCGGTTCCCCGCGCCGGCTTCCGGTCCCAGGCATGCGTCCAGTCGTGGATCGCCGCCCCCTCCGCCTCGAGGATCGGCCGCATCTCGTGGAAGGCAAGGCCGATCCGGTGGAACGGGATGCGCGGGAAGAGGTGATGGATCAGGTGATAGGTCTGGTACATGTCGAGCACCGTCACCAGCCGGTGAATGGCGCGCGGCAGCAGGAAGACGCCGGAATCGGTGTAGCGCTCCTGCGAGAGATGCGGCCGGTGCGGCAGGTAATTGAAGATGAGCCCGATCAGCGCGACGTTGAGAAAGGTCGGCACGATCCAGAGCATCGCCATCTCCACCCCGAAGCCGTAAACGAAACCGGCGGCGAGCAGGCTCCAGGCCGCGAAGTGATGCGCGCCTGCAATGAGATAGGGCCGCCGGAGCGCCTTGTCCTTCCACATTCCCATCCGCGTCATCATGTAGACGTAGTGAGGCGTCTGCGTGAAGAAGCGCAGGACGAGGAAAATCGGGTTCCGCCCCGAACACCACGTGTCGGGATCGCGTTCGAAATCGTTGGTATAGCCGTGATGCGCGAGATGCATCACGTCGTAGCCGCGATAGGGAATGAGCGTCAGGATGCCGCCGGTCCAGGCGAGCAGGTCGTTCAGCCATTTGAAGCGCTTGTCGTCGCCGCAGATCCCGTCGTGGATGCCGTCATGCACGGCCATGAACTGCATCAGCAGGAGATAGCCGTTGACGAACATGGCGGCCCACATGGGCCACAGCCCGGCGAGCGCCGCCGCGCTGGAGACGGCAAGTCCCGCAAGCGAGCCGAGCGAGACGAAAACGGTCGGCCAGGCGACATGCCCCATATGCCGCCGCGCGATGGCGAGCGTCGCGCGATGGTTCTCCGCGCTCGTGCGCGCAGGCCGCGAGCTCTCAGGGCTCAGATCGCTCAGATGGTCGACGGACATCGTTCGGGCCCCCGCTTCAGCGTGTCATACCGGCACAAAATACACCCGCTACCCGGGTGAAACCAGTATTGCATGGCAGCTTTCATGCCATGCGCGGCAATGCCGCACAGCGCTCCGGGGAACGAGGCGCCTGCCCGCCGCTCACTTGGCGTCCATGACTTCCTTCACGGCGGCGGCGAGCTGCTTCAGGGAGAAGGGCTTCGGCAGGAAATGGAACTCCTGGTCGGGATCGAGATTCTTCGCGAAGGCGTCTTCGGCATAGCCCGAAACGAAGATGATCGGGATGCCTGGCAGCAGGCCTTTCAGCTCCTTCGCCATGGTCGGCCCGTCCATGTTGGGCATGACGACGTCCGAGACGACGAGATCGATGCGGCCCTCATGCGCACGCACGACGTCCAGCGCCACCTCGCCGCTTTCGGCCTGCAACACCTCGTATCCACGGGTGCCGAGCGCCCGCGCGGCGAAGGTGCGCACGGCGTCCTCGTCCTCGACCAGGAGAATAGTGCCCTTGCCGGTGAGGTCCGTCGCTTCCGGCACCGCGGCGACGGTTGCGGCCTCCGCCGCCTTGTCGGCTGCGGTCTCGATGTAACGCGGCAGATAGATGCGGAAGGTCGTGCCCTTCCCCATCGTCGAATAGGGGAAAACGAAGCCGCCCGTCTGCTTGATGATGCCATAGACGGTGGAGAGCCCGAGCCCCGTCCCCTTGGAAGGGTCTTTCGTCGTGTAGAAAGGTTCGAATATCTTCCCCAGGTTTTCCTTCGGAATGCCGGTGCCGGTATCGCCAACCTCGATCAGCACATATTCGCCGTGCGGCATCAGCGGATGATCGAGCGCCCGGCTGTCCGCCTCCGATACGTTGGCCGTGCGGATGGTGAGCCGCCCGCCATGAGCTGCCAGGCGGCGATGCCGCTCGGCATCCACGGCGCCGACACGGTGTGGCAGTTGTTGCAGGGACGCGAGCCGGCACCGCTCTCGCTCGGTTTCGTCACGACCTGCATCTCTCTCGGCCG
>JACIYQ010000191.1 GCA_014359855.1 Parvibaculum sp. | reverse complement strand
ACATCCGCCGTCTTCGCACCCGCTTCCTGCTCCCGCAGGATCGCAATGATCTGCTCCTCCGTGAACCTCGATCGCTTCATCGTCCGTCTCCTTCCGTTGACGGACTCTACTCAAATCTGGAGGAAGTTCAGGGGCTCAGGTCACTTGCTGCCTTCAAAACCAAGTCCATTGGCAGACGCGTTTGCCGAGCCGACGATCGCTGTGTCTCTGTTTACCCAGACCTTGGCATGCATGCCATCAAGCGTTTTAACTTCGACGCCGCATTTGAGTAATTTGAGGACTTCGTCTGGGTTGCATGCGCCACTGAAGAGATCACAAAGAATTCTTGTTGATCCTTTTTTACGCTGGGTGATTCCAGTTTCTTTAACGCTGTTCTTTCCCCAGTAGGCGACGGCGGCGGACACGTCGCTGCTTCGGCCAATCAAACTCTGCACTTCGTCAATTATTTTTTTGTCCGCGACAAACCGTATCTTCATTGATTTCTCCCAGCTCTTTAAATTTGCGCGGGTCCATTACTCGTGGATGAGGGAAAGAGATCGACACATAGATAGGCGGAAACTACCACCTTACCTGATGCTCCCCGTCGCCTGCTCGTAGACCGGCCAGGCGCCGGAAGCCGATGCGTCGAGCGAGCCGACGGGCTGGCCGAGGCGCTCGCTGTAGATCCAGTAATTGGTGACGACGCGCTCGATATAGCCGCGCGTTTCGGCGGCCGGAATGCTCTCGATGAAGAGGAAGGGGTCGCCCTTGAAGTCCATGCTCGCGAGCCAGCGGTTCAGATTGCCCGGCCCGCCATTATAGGCCGTCGTCAGCATGAAGAGATTGCCGTGAGGTTCGCCCGATCCCATGAGCTCGGTGAGATAGTCCTGTCCGAGCGTGATGTTGAAGGCCGGATCGAGAAGCTTGTCCTTGTTGTCGCGGGCAAGCGAACGGTCCTGCGCGATGTGGCTCGCGGTGGCCGGCATGATCTGCATGAGGCCGCGCGCGCCTGCCCATGAGGTCGCGTCGGGGCGGAACTTGCTCTCCTGCCGCATGAAGGCAAAGAGGAGCGCCGGATCGACCTTGTAGCCGGTGCTCGGCTTGTAGTCGGGAACGGGAAAGAGCCCGGCATTGAGAACGATGCGGCCGTGCTGCGCGCCCGACGGCGGCACATAGGCGGCATTCGCCACCTGAAGTTCGACGGCGGGAAGATCGTAGAAGGCGGCGAGCGCGATCATTGCCTGGTCGAGCGAGGGGTCGATGAGCGCATGGGCGCGGATCAGTTCCTCGCGCGCGAGGTCGCGCTTGCCGACCTGCATGAGTGCGACGGCGCGGGCGACCTGATCCGTTTCCGTCAGTGCACGGAAGGACGCTTCATCGATGCGCGGTTCCACCCAGTCGATATGGAGCGTGCGGCCAAGCTGGCGCGTCGCGAGAATGCCGTAGAAGGTGGCGCCGGTATCGGCGGCGCGTTCGAGGAGCGGCGCAACCTTTTCGGGCCTGCCCGCCGCGAGCCAGGACCGTGCGGCCCAGAAGCCGCCTGCCGCCTTCGTCCATTCGGAGATGCGCGGCGCGCCCGAGAGCCGCTCGAAATGACCGGCCGCGGCCGCGTAGTTTTCCATCCGCCAGGCGGCGAGCCCGGCATACCAGTTCGCAAGCGGCACGGCACTTCCATGCGTCTGCAGGATGCCGGAGGCGAGCGCGTAGGCCTTTTCGCTTTCGCCTTCGAGGAAATAAGAGGCGACGATGCGCTCGCGCACCTTGTCGAATTCGAGGCTCGTCAGAGCGCTGCGAACATTGCTGCGGCGAATATAGGCCTGCGCCTTGTCCGCCGTGCCGCTCGACACCATGCGGCGGACCTCGCCGTCGATTTCGCGGAAGCGGGCGGAGGGGTTCTCGATGGCGCCGTCATCGACCGCATAGGCTGCGTGCATCGGCTGGCGCCAGCGGCGCGGCTCGGGCTTTGCCGGATAGGCGGCGCCGCCTCTTTTTCTCATCGCGAGCTTGTGGATGTCGGCGGCGCCCGGATGGTCGTTGTAGCGGGCGAGCCAGTCCTTCAGTTCCGCGTAGCGCGTCGTGTAGTGGACCCCCATGTATTTCACATAGAGGACATGGCCCATGAGGCGCTTGTCCCTGAGCTTCGCGGCGAGCTTGCCGGCTTCCTTGAAACGTCCGCGCTCCGTCGCCGCGAAGATGTCGCGGTAGAGCTCGCGGTCCGAACCGTTCAGGATTTCCGGGCTCCAGATGCGGGTCGGCATCTGGCCGCTCGCCTCGGCGAGAAGGATGTTGCCCGCCATCGCGGACGGGGATGCACAAAGGAAAAGCGCGGCGCCGAAGGCTGCCGCACAGATCGCTCGGCCCGCCGCGCGCGCGACGGAAAGATGGTGAGCCCCCCGGAACATGGGGCGTATCTTAACGGCACAAGCGCCGCTCACAAGCGCGGATCGCCCCGTTTGTCCCGAAACTGGACGGATTGGTTAACGGGGCTCGGCAAGCCGGGCCTTGAGGGCGAGGAGGTCGCGCCAGGCGAGCCGTTTCTGGGCCGGCTGGCGGAGCAAATAGGCCGGATGGAGCGCCGGCAGGGCGGGGATGTCGCGCCCGCCGATCCGGACCGTCGCCCATTTGCCGCGCAGCCGCATGATGCCGGTATCGGTGTCGAGAAGCTGCTTGGCCGAAACGCCGCCGAGCAGAACCAGCACTTCCGGCGCCACGAGTTCGATATGGCGCTCGACGAAGGGCATGCAGACGGCGTGTTCGGCCGGTGTCGGCGTGCGGTTGCCCGGCGGGCGCCAGGGCAGGGTGTTGACGATGTAGACAGAGGAGCGGTCGAGCCTGATCGAGGCGAGCATCTTGTCGAGCAATTGCCCCGCGCGGCCGACAAAGGGCAGGCCCTGCAGATCCTCGTCGCGGCCGGGCGCTTCGCCCACCATCATCACGCGCGCTTTCGGATTGCCGTCGGCGAAGACGAGGTTCTTGGCCGTGTAGCGGAGCGGACAGCCCTCGAAATTCGTGAGCGCTTCGCGCAACTCTTCAAGCGTCGAGCAGCGCGCGGCGGCGATGCGCGCGCTCTCGGCGGCCTGCGCATCCTCGAGCGGAATGGCAGACGGCGCGGCGGTACGCGGCGGCGCGGCCTGCGGTGGCGCGGCTTCCCCGCGCGGGTCGGGGCGGGTGCCGCGCGGCAGCTCGCGCGTCTGGCGCGCTTGTGCCGCGCGCGCAGGCTCCGGCGCTGCGGAGTCCTGCAACGCATAGCGGTTCAACGGTTCGTCGCAGAAGAAATCCCCGACGCCCGCCTCCACATAGAAGGCAAGCAGCGCGGCGGCTTCCTGCGGTGTCAGGTTCTGTCCGCCGTCTTCCATCACTCTTTCGCCTGCGACCGGAGGGATTTCAGCGCGGCATCCAGCTCAGGAATATCTTTCTTCAATGTCTTCCAGACGAGATCGATATCGACACTAAAGTAGCCGTGAGCAACACGGTTGCGCATGCCGTAGATCGCCGCCCAAGGGATGTGGCGATGGTGCTCCACAAAATCGGGAGCATGCTTCTCGATGTTGCGGGCGGCCTCTCCGAGTATCTCCAGATTGCGGATCACGGCGTCCTGCACGAGTTCGTCTCTCAGAAAAGCCTGTCTATCCATGCCTTCCACATACCGCGCGATTCTGTCCGTCGCCTGCAGCATGTGGTCAATATAGTCCAGAACCCGAGAGATACCGTCGTTCATACGGGTTTGGCCTCGGAAAGTATCTTGTCGCGCAAGTGCGGGGGGAGAGCGCCTGGCGTTTGCACATCGACCCTCACGCCGGTCAACAGTTCGAGTGCAACCTGCAAGGCGCCGACATTGAGGAGCGTCGCTTCCTGAGACGGATCGACGAGAATGTCGAGATCGCTGTCTTCCCGGTCCAGCCGATGAAGGACCGAGCCGAAGACGCGCGGATTGGTCAGCCGATGGCTCTCCGCCATACGCCTTATTTCTTCACGGTGCCGTTCGAGCGCTGCAGAGGGACGCATCGCCGATCCTTTCCTGCCAATTGACGGTCACACGGGCGAACCTACACTCGTTCTATATCGTGCGGGAATGCGCGTCTTGTTGAGAATAACATGCAACTGGGAACGGGCACCCGCGAGGGGCAGGGCATATTGACCCGCAAGGGCATCCGCACCATAACGGAGCCCTGTTTCCGAGCGGCGGTCCGGCGGCACAATCCCAAGGTTTGTGCCGGATAAGGAGAAAAGAATTATGAGCGACGCGGCAGTCGAACGCGAATTCATGGAATATGACGTCGTCATCGTCGGCGGCGGCCCGGCGGGCCTTTCGGCCGCCATCCGGCTGCGCCAGCTCGCGGCGGAAGAGGACTTCGATATTTCGGTCTGCCTGATCGAAAAAGGTTCCGAAGTCGGCGCTCACATTCTCTCCGGCGCCGTGATCGACCCGATCGGCCTCGATGCGCTGATACCCGACTGGCGCGAAAAGGGCGCCCCGGTCGATACGGAAGTCACCGCCGATCATTTCATCTATCTGGGGCCGTCCGGCGGCATTCGCGTGCCGAACTTCCTGTTCCCGCCGCTGATGAGCAACCACGGCAACTACATCGTGAGCCTCGCCAATGTCTGCCGCTGGCTCGCCGAGCAGGCCGAGGCGCTGGGTGTCGAAATCTATCCGGGCTTTGCGGGCGCGGAAGTTCTCTACAACGAGGACGGCTCGGTGCGCGGTGTCCTCACCGGCGACATGGGCGTTGCGAAAGATGGCAGCCACAAGGACAGCTACACGCCGGGCATGGAACTGCGCGGCAAGTACACGCTCTTTGCCGAAGGCGTGCGCGGGTCCCTGTCGAAGGAACTGATCCGCAAGTTCAAGCTCGACGAGGACCGCGAGCCGCAGAAGTTCGGCATCGGCCTGAAGGAACTCTGGGAAATCGACCCCGCGAAGCACAAGAAGGGCCTCGTGCAGCACACGATGGGCTGGCCGCTCGACAATTCGACCGGCGGCGGTTCCTTCCTCTATCACTTCGGCGAAAATCTCGTGTCGGTCGGCTTCGTGGTTCACCTGAACTACAAGAACCCCTACCTCTCGCCCTTCGACGAGTTCCAGCGCTTCAAGCATCACCCGTCGGTCGTCGATACGTTCGAGGGCGGCAAGCGCATCGCCTATGGCGCGCGCGCGATCACCGAGGGCGGTTTCCAGTCCGTGCCGAAGCTCACCTTTCCGGGCGGCGCGCTGATCGGTTGCTCGGCCGGCTTCGTCAACGTGCCCCGCATCAAGGGCAGCCACAACGCCATGCTGACCGGCAAGATGGGCGCGGAAGCGGCCTTCGAGGCGGTGAAGGACGGCCGCCAGGGCGACGAACTCGTCGCCTATGCGCAGGCTTATGAGAAGAGCCCGGTCTACAAGGACCTGAAGCGCGTGCGCAACGTGAAGCCGCTCTGGTCGAGGCTCGGCACATTCTTCGGCATCGGCCTCGGCGCTATCGACATGTGGATGAACAATCTGGGGATCGGTCTGCCCTTCACGCTGCGGCACAAGAAGGCGGATTACGAGTCGATCGCGAAGGCGAGCGAGTGCAAGCCGATCGACTATCCCAGGCCCGACGGAAAGATTTCCTTCGACAAGCTGTCCTCGGTGTTCATCTCGGCAACGAACCACGAGGAAGACCAGCCGGTCCACCTCAAGCTCAAGGACCCGGCGATCCCGATCGCCTACAACCTGCCGAACTTCGCCGAGCCCGCGCAGCGCTACTGCCCGGCGGGCGTTTATGAAGTGGTGCGCGACGACGACGGCTCCAACCCGCGCTTCCAGATCAACGCGCAGAACTGCGTCCACTGCAAAACCTGCGACATCAAGGACCCGGCCCAGAACATCAACTGGACGGTGCCGGAAGGCGGCGGCGGCCCGAATTACCCGAATATGTGACGGAACGTGCGCGGCGCCGCCGGATGGCGGCGTGGCGGGGCGCGCGGCTTTTATATAGTGTGGTGACGGCTCGCCCTTCCGGCGGGCCGGTGACCTGATGGCACGGAGGCCTGCCCCCGGATGGAATGTGTCGATACGGCGTTGGCGCGCGCAACGCCGGTCCTGCGTAAAGGGCGCGCGGCGCGAGCGGCCGTCATGTTCGCCCTGCTTGCCCCGCTGCTCGGTGGCTGCGCCGGGATGAACGGCCTTTCCGGAGGCCTCTTTTCGGGAGGCGATGCGGATACGCCTTACGGCGCCTATCTGGCCGGACTCCATGCCGCTTCCGTGAACGACAATCTCAAGGCGGGCGATTTCTACGACAAGGCGCTGGCGGACCAGCCGAACGATCCGGTGATCCTCGACCGCGCCTTCATGTCGGCTCTGGTCGGCGGCGACATGAACCGCGCCATTCCGCTGGCGCGCAGGCTCGTGGCGCTCAATTCCGGCGAACGCATGCCCCGCCTCACCCTTGCGCTCGCCGAGGTGAAGAGCGGCGGCTACGCGCAGGCGCGCGAGCAGATCGCGGCGGCGGCTCCCGGCCCCTTCACGGCGCTTGTCGGCACGCTGACCGTCGCCTGGGCGGCCGCCGGCGAAGGCGACAAGGAGCTGGCGCTCGAACAGATCGGCGCCTTCAGCGGCCGCGCGGCCTTTGCCCTTTTCCAGTCCTTCCACGAAGGCCTGATGCTCGAAGTCCTTGGCGACGAGAAGGGCGCGGGCGAGGCCTATGCCGAAGCGATGGAAACGAGCGGCGGCGGCTCCATCCGCATCGTCGAAGCCTATGCGAGCTACCTGCAGCGGCAGGGACGCACCGACGAGGCGCGCGCCGTGCTTGAAAGCTTCCTCGAACTCTCGCCGGAACATCCGCTCGCCAGGCATGCGTTGGCGCGGCTCGCGAGCGGCGAGACGCTGCCGCCTCTCGTCGGTAACGCGGCGGAGGGAACGGCGGAAGCGCTTTATGGTCTCGGCAGCGCGCTTGCGAGCGACACGTCGAGCAATCTCGCCGAACTCTATCTTCGCCTCGCGCTCTATATGCGGCCCGATTTCGACATCGCGCAGTCGCTGCTCGCCGGCACCTACGAGCAGCAGAAGCGCTGGGCCGATGCGGTCGCGGCTTATGGGGAGGTCGGCGCGGCATCGCCCCTTGCCTTGAATGCACGCATCCAGACGGCGCTCGCGCTGAACGAGATGGAACGGCAGGCGGATGCGATCGGAGTTCTTGAAGGCGCGGCGAAGAAGAACCCGCAAGCGGTCGAACCGGTCGTCGCGATGGGCGATATCTATCGCGCGGCGGAGAACTATGCTGCGGCGGCGGCGCAATACGATCGCGCGATCGCCCTTTCCGGCGAACCCGATTCCTCCAACTGGACGCTCTATTATGCGCGCGGCATCTGCTTCGAACGTTTGGGGGAATGGGACAAGGCGGAGGCTGACCTCCTGCTCGCCCTCTCCATGTCGGACGAGCACCCGCTTGTTCTGAACTATCTCGGTTATTCCTGGGTCGAACAGCATCGCAATCTCGACGAGGCACTCGCCATGATCGAGAAG
>JACIYQ010000190.1 GCA_014359855.1 Parvibaculum sp. | reverse complement strand
CGGTTCGAGCTCACGGAAGAGCAGCAGGCGTTTCAGGATGTCGCGCGGAACTTCGCGGCGGCGGAACTTGCGCCCCATGCGAGCGACTGGGACCGCGATCATTT
Organism: Parvibaculum sp.; assembly: GCA_014359855.1. Taxonomy (GTDB): domain Bacteria; phylum Pseudomonadota; class Alphaproteobacteria; order Parvibaculales; family Parvibaculaceae; genus Parvibaculum. The sequence continues at coordinate 2,979 of JACIYQ010000190.1, read as the reverse complement.
CTTTCCGGTGGAGACCCTGCGCAAGGCGGCGGCGCTCGGCTTTGCCGGCATTTATGTGCGCGAGGATGTGGGCGGGTCGGCGCTGAGCCGGATCGATGCCGCGCTGATTTTCGAGGCGCTGTCGGAAGGCTGTACCTCCACCGCGGCGTTTCTCTCGATCCACAACATGGCATCGTGGATGATCGACCGCTTCGGGAGCGAAGAGCAGCGGCAAAGGTGGCTGCCGAAGCTGACGCCAATGGACCTCATTGCGAGCTATTGCCTGACCGAGCCGTCGAGCGGATCGGACGCGGCATCGCTGAAGACGAAGGCCGTGCGCGATGGCGATCACTATGTGCTGAACGGCGGCAAGGCCTTCATCTCGGGGGCGGGTACATCCGACGTTTATGTCTGCATGGTGCGCACGGGCGAGGCCGGGGCGAAGGGCGTTTCCTGCCTTGTCGTGGAGAAGGGAACGCCGGGACTTTCCTTCGGCGCGCCGGAACGGAAGATGGGCTGGAACAGCCAGCCGACGGCGCAGGTTATCTTCGAGGATGCCCGCATCCCCGTCGCGAACCGGATCGGCGCGGAGGGCGAGGGCTTCAAGATCGCGATGTCGGGCCTCGACGGCGGCCGCATCAATATCGGCGCCTGTTCGCTCGGCACGGCGGAAGCAGCGCTGAAGCGGGCGAAGAGCTATCTCGGCGAGCGCGAGCAGTTCGGACGGAAGCTTGCCGATTTTCAGGCGCTGCAGTTCAAGCTTGCCGACATGGCGACGGAACTGGAAGCCGCCCGGCTGATGATCTACAGCGCGGCGACGAAGGTCGACGCGAAGGCGCCGGATGCGACCATGAAGGCTGCGATGGCAAAGCGCTTCGCGACGGATGCGGGTTTCCACGTCATCAACGAGGCGCTGCAGATCCATGGCGGCTACGGCTATCTCAAGGATTTTCCGCTGGAGCGGCATCTGCGCGATGCACGCGTACACCAGATTCTCGAGGGTACGAACGAGATCATGCGCGTTATCATCGCACGCGAACTTCTGAAGGGCTGAGCGATGAGTGAGGAAGCCGAAGTCCTGTTCGAAAAGCGCGGCGTTGCGGCCGTCATCACGCTTAACCGGCCGAAGGCGCTCAACGCGCTGACGCTCGACATGGTGCGGCTCATCCATCCGAAGCTGAAGGAATGGGCATCGGACGATGGCGTCCGCTGCGTGATCGTCGAGGGGGCGGGCGAGAAGGCCTTCTGCGCAGGCGGCGATATTCGCGCGCTGCATGACTGGGGACGCTCGGGCGATCCTTCCGCACTCGCCTTCTGGCGCGAAGAATACCGGCTCAATACTTTCATCAAGCGTTATCCGAAACCCTATGTGGCACTGATGGACGGGATCAACATGGGCGGCGGCGTTGGTCTGTCCGTACACGGATCGCATCGCGTGGCCACGGAGCGCCTTGTCTTTGCGATGCCGGAGACGGGGATCGGCCTCTTTCCGGATGTCGGCGGCACCTGGGTCCTGCCGCGGGTCCCGGGGGAAACAGGCCTGTATCTCGCGCTGACGGGTGCGCGGCTGAAGGCGGCGGACGCGATCTATGCGGGGATCGCCGACAGCTATGTACCGTCCGCGCGGCTCGAAACGCTGAAGGACCGGATTGCGGGCGGTGCGGCGCTTCACGAGGCGCTGAGGGAAGTGGCGGAGGAGGAGGGGCCGACGCCACTCCAGGATATGCAGAAGGAGATTTCCGCGCATTTCTCGAAGGGATCGGTCGCCGAAATTCTCGCTTCGCTTCGCGCCGATGGCGGCGACTGGGCGGTGAAGACAGCAGACACGATCGAGACGAAATCGCCGACCTCGACACTTGTTGCCTTCGCCCAGGTGCGCGAGGGCAAGTCGCTCGACTTCGAGGACTGCATGCGGCTCGAATATCGCCTGATCAATGGCTTCGTGAAGGGGCATGACTTCTATGAGGGCGTGCGGGCGGTGGTGATCGACAAGGATCAGTCGCCGAAGTGGAAACCTGCCACGCTCGCCGAGATGAGCGCGGACGACGTGAAGAGCTATTTTGCGCCGCTCGGCGCGGATGAACTGACGTTCGACTAGAACGAGGAGAACAAGATGGCGGCAATCGGATTTATCGGGCTCGGCAATATGGGCGGGCCGATGGCGCGGAACCTCGTCAAGGCGGGGCACGCTCTCAAGGTCTTCGATCTCGCGCCGGCAGCCGTGGCGGCGCTGGTCGAAGCGGGAGCGGCGAAAGCTGAAACCGCAAGCGATGCGGCGCGCGACGTGGATTTCGTCGTGACCATGCTGCCCGCGGGCGAGCATGTGCGCTCGGTCTATCTGGGAGAAGGGGGACTGGTCGCTTCGGCACGCAAGAACACTGTCTTCATCGACAGTTCGACCATCGATATTCCCTCCGCGCGCGAGACGATCGCGGCGGCGGAGAAGGCCGGCATGACGATGCTCGATGCGCCGGTGTCGGGTGGCGTCGGTGGCGCGGAGGCGGGCACGCTCACCTTCATGGTAGGCGGAACGGACGAGGCCTTCGCGAAGGCAAAGCCGATCCTCGAAAAGATGGGCAAGAATATCTTTCATGCGGGTGCGGCGGGGAACGGGCAGGTCGCCAAGGTCTGCAACAACATGATCCTCGGCATTTCGATGATCGGCGTTTCGGAAGCTTTCGTGCTCGGCGAGAAGCTCGGTCTCGATGCGCAGACGCTGTTCGACATCTCCTCGACCGCGTCCGGGCAGTGCTGGTCGATGACATCCTATTGCCCGGTGCCGGGGCCGGTGCCGGCGTCGCCCGCCAACAGGAACTATCAGCCGGGGTTCACGGCGGCGATGATGCTGAAGGATCTTCGGCTCGCGCAGGATGCATCCAAAACGGCGCGAACGCCGATCCCTCTCGGCGCGCAGGCGGCACAGCTTTATTCGCTGATGGAAGCAGCAGGAGAGGACAGCCTCGACTTTTCCGGCATCATCCGGCTCATCCGCGGCGAAAT
>JACIYQ010000019.1 GCA_014359855.1 Parvibaculum sp. | reverse complement strand
CCTTGGTCATCATGGCGATGGGAAGCGACATATCGGCGATCGCCTGCGCGGTCTTCAGCACTTCGTCCATGAGTTCGTCGAGCGGCACGATGCGGCTGACAATGCCGGAGCGCTCGGCCTCCTCGGCATCCATCATGCGACCGGTGAGCGACATTTCCATCGCCTTCGACTTGCCGACGAAGCGGGTGAGGCGCTGCGTGCCGCCCGCGCCCGGCATGACGCCGAGCTTGATTTCGGGTTGGCCGAATTTCGCATTGTCGGCGGCGATGATGAAATCGCACATCATGGCGAGCTCGCAGCCGCCACCCAGCGCGTAGCCCGCGACCGCGGCGATGACGGGCTTGCGGCAGCGCGATGCGCGCTCCCAGTTCGCTGTGATGAAGTCTTCCTTGTAGACGTCCATGTAGGATTTCGGCTGCATCTCCTTGATGTCCGCGCCGGCCGCGAAGGCCTTCTGCGAACCGGTGATGACGATGCAATGGATGTCGTCGTCGGCCTCGTAAGCATCGAGCGCGGCGGTCAATTCGTCCATCAGCGCCTTGTTGAGCGCGTTCAAGGCATCGGGGCGATTGAGCGTGACGATGCCGACCGCGCCTTTCGTTTCGACTAGAATGTTCTGGTAGGCCATTCGTTTCTCCTTTTGCATGCCGATTGTTGCCCCCTTCGAGTTTTCCTCATGCGCGGCCTTCACGGGGCTCGCGGCGGAGAGCGCTACTGGGGGGTGATGGAAAAGCGGATTTCGGTGTGCGTGGGCGAAACGGAAACGATCTGGATTTCCAGTTGTTCGCCCTCGCGGCGGAAAATGAGAAGCCCGTCGATGAGTTCGTATTCGCTGGCCCGCGTCCAGCCGAGCTGGGGCAAGGTCTCCACATAGAAAGCGCGGACGGCGCCAGGCGCGACATCGCCTTCCGCGACGCTGCGCACGATGCGGCCGACAGGCTTGTCGAACACGATGCCGCCGTCACCCGTTTCGGCAAGGCCTTCCATCAGGGGCATATCCTCGACGGCATCGAGATAGCCACCCTCGGCGCGCGCGGGCGACGGCGCCACCAAAACCAGGGCGGCGAGCGCAAGCGCCATGCCCGCTCCGCGAACCGGATTTCTTCTCACCTTCATCTGCTTCCTCGGGCTTCCTCGTCAGCGCTGGCATCGGGGACAATAAAAGGTGGAACGTCCCGACTGCACGATACGCTTCACGGTACCGCCACAGCCGGGCTTTGAACAGGCTTCACCCTCCCGGTCATAGACGGCAAAGGCGTGCTGAAAATAACCGAGTTCCCCATCCGTATGCGCGTAGTCGCGCAATGTCGAGCCGCCCGCCGCGATCGCATCGAGGAGAACGGAGCGGATGGCGGCGGCAAGGCGCTCGCTCCTGACGGCACCCGCTACGGAAGCCGCACTGCGGTTCGGCGAAATGCCGGCGCGCCAGAGCGCCTCGCAGACATAGATATTGCCGAGGCCCGCCACCGTGCGCTGGTCGAGAAGCGCCGCCTTGATGGGCGCGCGGCGGCCCTTCAGGCGCCCGGAGAGGGTTGCGGCGGAAAATTCGTTGCCGAGAGGTTCCGGTCCGAGAGCCGCCAGGTGCGTACATGTTTCGAGGTCGGCATGGGCGACGAGATCCATGAAGCCGAAACGGCGGTGATCGGCATAGACGATGCGCGTGCCGTCCTCCATGTCGAAGACGATGTGGTCGTGGCGCTCCGCCCCCGGCATGCCGTGATGAAAGAGGCCAGGGGCACGCGTCCCCTCCGGTCCGTGGATGGTGAAACGGCCCGACATGCCCAGATGCATGATGAGGACTTCCTCGCCGGCCGCCCCCAGCGGCTCGATGCGGACGAGGAGGTATTTCGCCCGCCGGTCGAGGCGTGAAATGCGGCGGCCCGTCAGCCGCTCGGCGAAGCGCGGCGGCAGGGGAAAGCGCAGGTCCGGCCTTCGCAGCGTCACATGCGCGATCCGCCTGCCTTCCAGCGCGGGCGCGAGGCCGCGACGGACCGTTTCGACTTCGGGCAGTTCAGGCATGGTTTCCCGCTTGGTGAGACGGGGATGAAAGTAGCGTCTCCGGCGGCGGCGCGCCACGAGCTAATCCCGATCAGGGACCGGTTCCGCCTGCCTGGAAAACGGTCTATGGTCCCGCGCATGAACGCAGATGCGAAAAATGAGGGGACTGCCCTCGAAAACGGCGAGACGCATTTCGGCTTCCGGACCGTCCGGGAGAACGAGAAGGCGGGGCTCGTTCATAATGTGTTCGAGCAGGTGGCGAGCCGCTACGACCTGATGAACGACCTGATGTCGGGCGGGCTTCACCGCGCCTGGAAACAGGCCATGATCGACTGGCTGAACCCGCCGCGCGGCGAGCGCCCCTTCCACCTGATCGACGTGGCGGGCGGCACGGGCGACATCGCCTTCCGGTTTCTCGAACGCGCGGGGCCGAACGCGCAAGTGACGGTGTGCGACATCAATTCGCATATGCTCGGCGTCGGACAGACGCGCGCCGAAGCAAAGGCTTTCGAGGGGCGCGTCGAATTCGCCTGCGGGGACGCAGAGACGCTTCCCTTTCCCGACCGTTCGTTCGATGCCTATACGATCGCCTTCGGCATCAGAAACGTCACGCATGTCGACCGGGCGCTGAAGGATGCGTACCGCGTGCTGAAGCCGGGCGGGCGCTTTCTCTGCCTCGAATTCAGCCATGTCGCCGTGCCGCTCATCGACGCGGTCTATGACAAGTATTCCTTCTCCGCGATTCCGGCGATGGGCAAGTGGGTGACGGGCGACGGCGCGCCCTACCAGTATCTCGTCGAAAGCATTCGCCGCTTTCCGCCGCAGGAAGACTTCAAGCGCATGATCGCGCAGGCGGGCTTCGGCAATGTGAGCTACCGCAATCTCACGGGCGGCGTGGCGGCGCTTCATTCCGGCTGGCGGCTCTGACATGTTGCGCTCCGTTCGTTCCCTTGCGCGGCTGACGCGCGCGGCCCGCGTGCTCGGGCGGCACGATGCGCTGTTCCCGCTGGAACTGCGCGAGGAGATGCCCG
>JACIYQ010000189.1 GCA_014359855.1 Parvibaculum sp. | reverse complement strand
GCAAATCCCGCCAAGGCGAACCAGTGCGCGCGATCCAGAACACAGCATCAAGAATACGGCGATGATCCGATGCGGGACGTCCTCCGCGACCTCGAATGGCAATCAAAAAGGGTTCGAAAAATACCCACTCGGCATCTTCCATTAACAAACGCGCCACGATAGCCTCCGCAAAAGCTATCTTGAATCAGAGTTCAGGTGATTTGGGAATCCAGTTTGTCAACAGAACCTAGAGACGGTCCCGGATATCCGCACAGGACGACAAGTGGAATTTCTGTGTGTGGGGGGATGTGAACGAGGGCGAGGAGTCTCAAGCGGGCTCGGGCGGGAATGGAGCAATCGGCGAAAAGATTGGTATCCCTTGGGCGAGTCAATAGGCTGGCCGCACAGGCTGTTCCGACTGGCCTGCACATTCGTTTGTCCGGATTGCTGAAATGAAAGCGGCGCCGATCGTCTTCGTCATCCACCAGATCGGCAGCGGCGCCGATGGCGGCACACAGAGCATCAGCGAACTGCTCTTCAACACGCCGCGCCTTCGGAAGCTCGTGATCACCAACATCGCGACACCCGCCTCGGCAAGGTGGAAAGCGCATGGCGAGGTGGCGGCCTGGAACATGACGGAGGCGGCGCATGCGGAGAGCCGCCGCGGCCCCGGCTACCGGCTGGGGCAGATAGGCCGGCGCCTCGCGAACAACTGGCGCATGGCGCGGCTCGTGCGCCGCCAGGGCGTGAAGGTCGTCCATTGCAACGATCATCGGGCCTTCTGGAACACGGCGCTGGGGGCGAAGCTCGCCGGCGCCAGGGTCGTCCTGAACGTGCGCGACACGATGCGCCCCGGCGCCCGCTCTCATTTCATGTGGCGCCTCGCGCTGCGGATATGCGACCTCTTTCTCGTTCTTTCGCAGGAGATGGTCGATTCCTGGGTCGAGACGCTGAGGCCGCTTTCCCTCCGGAAAGGCCAGCGCGCCAAGTTCGCCTTTCTCTACAGCATCGTCGATATCGGAAGATTCCATCCGGTCCCGCCCGAGGAGAGGCGCCGGCTGCGCCGCGAGCTCGGTATCGGCGAAGGCGAGATCGCCATCGCCTATGTCGGCCGCATAGAGCCGAAGAAGGCCCAGCTGCCTTTCATCCGCGCCGCGCTGGCGCCGCTCGTGGAGCGCGTGCCGAAGGCCCATGTCCATTTCGTCGGCGATTTCCTGCCGGACAGGGATGCCTATTCCGCCGCTTGTCGTGATGCCGTTGCGGAGAGCGGTTGCGGGCACGCCGCCACCTTCGCCGGCTATACGGCGCGCTCCGCCGACTGGTACCGCGCCTGCGACGTTCTGGTTCTCGCCTCCGAGCGCGAGGGGCTGCCGCGCTGCGTGATCGAGGGGCTTGCCTGCGGCGCGCCGGTCGTCTCCTTCGATGTGTGTTCGGTTCGCGAAATCCTGGAAGGGCATGATTGCGGCAAGGCCGTTAACCAAGGCGACTATGGAAATCTCGTTACGGCGATTGCCGCGCTGTGCGACAATCCCGGCGAGCGCGCGCGTCTGGCGGGCAGGGGGCCGGAAGTGGCAACCAGGCTTTTCGATGCCGGGCGCAATGGCGATCTCTATGCCGATCTTGTGACGGGGCTTTCCTGGGGAGCGGACGATGCCTTCAGACACTAGCCTGGCCGGCGGGCCGGGCCGCGGGGCTTCCCCCTTTCTTCCCATGCCTCTATGGGCGCGGATCGGCCTCGTCTTTTACTTCGGGGTCTATCACCTGCTGGGGCCCGCCCTTGCGCAGGCCTTCGCCTATCAGGCGCCGCCCTATGTCGAGCTTCTCATTCTCGCCAAGGCTCTGTTTGTCTTTCTGCTCCTCCTTCCGGTGCTGTTCTACCGCCCGTCATATGGCTGGCTCCACCCGCTCATCTTTCCCTCCATCTTCGTGACGGCGAAGTCGGTCCTCAAGGATCCGGTCCAGCTCATCGACCCTCTGCGTTCCGCGCCGGTCTCGTTTGACGGCGGATCGACTAGTTCCGCCTTCTCGATCAGCACGCTCTCCGACGCCGACCTGTCGGAGGCCCGGATATGGCTCACGCTGCTCTACTGCTTCGCCCTCGTGGTCTACTACGCGGCCTTCTTCTGGGGGCCGAGATTGCGCGTCCCCCGGCTCGCGTTCCGCCGTCCTTCGAACCAGCAAATAAAATGGATTGCCGTTGCCGGCATCTCCGTCCTGATCTGCAGCGCCTTCATCGTCTCGCAGGGCGGCCTCGAAGCACAGATCGCGATCATGCGCGGCGGCCGCTCCGCTGCCTTTTCCGGGCTCGGCCAGTTCCTGGTTCTCGCCGATCTGGGCGTGATGGTGATGCTCACCTGGTTCGCCTTCGACCGCAGCGCCATGCGCAACCCGCTCTTCTGGGGCATGCTGATGGTCGCCTTCGTCAACACGATCGTCGTTTCGGGCGCCCGCAGCGCGCTGATCTACCCGCTCGTCATGTTCATGATGATCTGGTGGATGCAGACGGGCCGGGCGCGGCTCGGCGTGGCCGCCATCGCCGCGGTCGTCAGTCTCTTCTTCTTCGGCCTCGCCGGCATCATCCGGCAGGACTACGGCTCGACGGATGTGGACTGGTCGATCCTCGACCCCTCTCGCGCCTCGGAATGGATCGAAGCCGCACGAGAGGAAGCAGAATGGCGCGGAAGCGAGGAGTCGGATCTTGCCGCCTTTGCCGGAGTGGACGACGCCGGCCTTCTCAAGGGGCGCACCTATCTCGGTGCCGCCGCATTCTGGATTCCGCGGGCGATCTGGCCGGACAAGCCGCGCTCGGCGGACGCCTACAACATGTATGTGAATTTTGCCGGGCGCGAGATCGACGGCGAATTCGAGGGGCGCATCTGGGGCATCCCCGTCGGCGCGGAAGTGGAGGCGTTCTGGAATTTCCACCTGCCTGGCGTGGTCCTTGTCTTCTTTCTCATC
>JACIYQ010000188.1 GCA_014359855.1 Parvibaculum sp. | reverse complement strand
TCAGGCGGCCGATTTCGATGCCTTTGCCTTCTTTGGACATTCATTCCCCCCTATGATTGCTTCACACACGTCGATTCGCGCGGCGCGATATTCGTTCGAGAGCGATGCTAGCAGGCAGCGAAGGCGCCACGCCCAAAAATCATGGTCCCGGCAGCGGGTTTCTACGGGAATGCAGGAAGACACATTCGAACGGCAGGCGGCGCCCTCGCACGAGTTTCCCGGCGAAGTCGAATTTTCGCGTGCCGCTTATGACGTCTTCCTGAAACTCGATGCGGATACGCGCCGTCTCGTGAGCCTCGCGCCGCGCGCCGAAGGCAATCGCGAGATCGCGCCGGGCATTTTCAGTTCCGATGCGGGGCCCGGTCTTCGCGTGGTCTTTCGCCGTGAGGCGCGGCTTGCCTCCATTCTCGCCCTCACCGGCAGGAGAACCGCATGACGCGCTCTGCGAAGGACCACCAGAAAATTACCGGTGCCGACGGAGAGACACTCTTCGTGCTCGTTCCCGCCGCCGACTATGACGCACTCTGCCGCGCCGCCGACGATATCGAGGATCTGCGCGCAGCGGGCGCGGCGCTCGCCCTCGGTTCGGAGGGTCCGGCGCCCGTTCCCGCCACCGTCGCGCATCGCATTGCCGATGGCGAAAATCCCGTGCGCGTCTGGCGCGAGCATCGCGGTCTCAAGGCGATCGAGCTTGCGCGCGCGGCCGGCATGAGCGCGCCTTACCTCTCGGAAATCGAAACGGGCAAGAAGGACGGCACTTTCCGCACCATGGCCGCAATCGCGAGCGTGCTTGGCGTGTCGCTCGACGACCTTGCGCCGCCCGCCGACGAAGAAGACCGCCGCGCCCGCGAGCGCGCGGCACTTGTCGACGGTATTCGCGCGCAGATCAGGAAGATCGTCGCGCTTGTCACCGGGCCCAACGCGTTCGACACCGGCGCGGTCCGCCGTGCGGTCACGACGCTTGCGGGCGACGCCGTTGCGCTGAAGGCGCAGGAACCTCATGCGGAGGACTGGCTCGGCGACATCCTCGAAGGCGCGCGCGCGGTGCTCGATCTCGTCGACCGCGCGGAAGGCGATATCATGGGCACGGCGCGGCAAGCACGGCGCGAACTCGAGGAAATCGTTTCGGGACCGGGCTTCCGTTTCACGGCGCCGCCGCGCGTCGAGCCGGAAGAGGAAATCCGCTGGTCGCCACAGAGCGCGGCGGAGTGAGGCTCAGGCTTCGGCGGTGCTGACGCCCAGCGAAACCTCGTTGGCAAAAGCCGCATCCCAGACGCGAAGCGCAAAGTCCGCCCGGTCCGTCGAGATCGAGTCGAAAAGTTCGCCGATCCGTTCGAGGTCCTTCCTGGTCGGCAACCCGCCCTGACGCAGGTCGACCGCCGCGACGATGAGATCGCCGAATTCCTTGCGGTTCATCGACACGGCCTTTGCGAAGATCGCGAGCGGCTCGCCGCCGTTATCGTTCAGTATACGGAACATCGTCTCCGGCCGCACATGAGTCGCGGCCGCAAGTCCGCTCGAAAGCAGATCCGCCCTGTCCGGTCCCTGACCCGAGAAGAACCTCGCGAGACGCTGCTTGTCGATCGGAAGCGGCTTGCGGACCAGCGACAGCGCTCCTTCGAGCACGGGGTCACCCGCCGTCACGCCGTCGATCATGTCTTCCATCGCCGAATGGATGTGGCGGCGCTCGACCGTGAAGCGGTTGAGGATTTCGAGACGCAGCGCGGCCGGCACCCACCAGAACATGAGCTGGGCAAGACGCACCGTCAGTTCCGGCCTTGCCAGCACCGGCGCCTGCAATTCCGGTTCGGAAGCACTCCGCCGCGCAAGCGTTTCGATGCCCCTGTAGGAAAGCTGCGCCGTGCGGTTTTCGAGGAGGCGGCAGGCAAGCGCCGTGTCGCCCGTTTCGATGAGAACGTCGGAGACGGCGCTCGGCAGGTCCTTGCGATGCGCGAGCATCTCGCGATGCCGGGTGTCGCCTTCGCGGGCGACATGGATAAGGTCGCCGCCCTTCAGGGGCGAGCCTTCCGCGAGCAACACCCAGGCGATGTCGATGTCGTCGAGCGCAAGCGCGAGTGCCAGTTCGCGCGGCGCCTCGACATGCTGGGCGAGCCGTTCGGCCAGGCGCATCCGCATCTGCGGGTCGAGCCGCGTCGCGAGCGAGGCCAGCATCGTATCGAGGAGGCTGCGCTCCTGCGGCGAGACGAGGGAAGACGGCAGCAGCGCGAGGTCGGCGAGACGCCGCAGCACCGCGTCGCGGTCATGGGCGTTCAGGCTTTCGCCTTCCGCCGTCCTGTAGCTTTCGAGCGCCATTTCGTCCGTCCGGTTGGTTTCCTGCCTCATTGGAACACCCGCGCCGTTAACGGCGCGTAAAGCATGCGGGCCCCGATTTGCGGTTCCGCCGCCCCCGCCCTATCCTGCCCGTCGCCTCACAGAGCCTCAGGACAGCCCATGCGCCGTTTCGCCCCTCTGCCCGTCCTTTTCCTCGCCTTCGCCCTTGCCGCCTGCGGGCTCGGTCGCAGCGAATTCGAGGACGATCCCGCCTACAAGGCCGGTCATTCGGATGGCTGCTGGAGCGCCACCTCGGAAGTTCCGGGCGATCCTTCCACCGTCACCCGCAACGGCGAGGCCTGGAAGTCGAGCGAGGCCTACCGCACCGGCTGGAAGGCCGGTTACAACGCCTGCACCATCCGCGGCCGTTCGGGTTCCATGGGCATGCCCGACCTGCCCGAACGCGGCACCGGCGTCCACTGAACCCCGCACAGGAAACCCCATGCGCCTCATCCTCGGACTGATCCTGCTCGTTGCCATCGCGGCCGCCATCCCCGTCGTCTATTACGGCGAGGTCGATCCCTGCCGCATGCTCGCCAGGGACATGGCGCATGAGGCCTACGGGCCGCTCGCCGGCCTCGTCGGCAACGACCCGGACGAGGTGCCGGAGGCGATGGAAAGCTCGATGCGGCTGGTGACGAGCCAGATGAGCGCGCGCGAATGTTCCGGCAAGCTGTGGGAACGCTGGACGAGCGGCGCGGAATAAGGCTCAGACCCTTTCGGGCTCCACGCCCGGCGCGACGGGGCGCCCGTCCTCGGCGGCCGTCTCCTCGGCGCGTTCGAAAATTTCGTGCCAGGCGACGCCCTGTATCTCCTTGACAAGCGCCGCCCCCACCACAGCCGATGGAAGCTGGTAACCGGGCTTCGCTCTGCCCGCCAGCACGCGCCGCGCAATGAGGATCGCCGCCTCCGCCGAATAGACATGCGGTTCCGGCGTTTCGAGCCGCGCGCGACGGATGCGGCCGTCCGGATGCCGTGCCTCGCCCCAGACGAAAGCGCGCCCGTTCTTCAGTTCCGCCGCCGGCGGGTTCAGCCGCCCCTTCGAGAGCCTGCGCTCGAGCCGCTTGAGGCCCCAGCCGCGACGGAACAGGCGATGCGCCATCGTGCCGGGTTCGAGCGCGCGGGCGGCCTTCTCCGGCAGCGCCTCGTAAGCCTCCACCGTCGAATAGATGCCGCGATGCCGCGCCGCCATTGCCTCGCCGCGCCAGGGCGCGAGCCAGGCCTTTTCCGGCCCCGCATCGAAATCGACCTCGATCGTCCGCTCGCCCGCGCGCGCCGGCACGAATTGCCCGTTCTTCAGCATCTCGCCGTCCTCGCGCATCGCCGCGACGAGACGCGCCGCCTCTTCCATGGTGCGATGCCCCTGCTTCACGGCAAGCGTCACGGCGCGGGCGCCGGGCAGTATCTGCGCAAGGCGCATCGCCATGGCATCCGCCGCCGCGAAGTCGAAACCGGCGCCTGCCATCAGCATCGTCTTTGCCTTCCGCGCCGCCTCGTCGAAACCGGCAAGCGCGGCAACGCTGGCACGCCCCGGGGACAGGTCGATCAGATGCGTGCCGGTCGCGATGCAGGAAACGACGAGCGAGCGCAGGTCGTCGCCCTCAAGCGTCGCGCAGTTCACGAGTACGCCCACATCGTCGAGCTGCGCCGCGATGCGCTCCGCATTGCCGAGCGTGAAGGTCCGCGGTTCCGCGGGCGGCATCCCGCCCTTCGCTTCCTTCGCCAGCGCCGCGGCATGCTGCGCGACGCCCGCGATCGCCCGGCCGCCCGCTACATGGGAGAGTCCCGCCCGCATCGCCGCACGCGACACCAGCGCGCCCATGAAGCCGTCGACGCCGTAGACGAGTATCCGCGATTTCATTCCGATCCCCGGATGCCAGCCAAAGCCCGGGCATATCCCGCCAACGGGCTTCCGACCCCCTCTGCAATGCGTCATTGTTACGGAGAGGGAGGAATATTCGCAATGCGAAGCTCGGCCATTCCGTCGCGCAGCGCGGATTTGCGCGCGGTAGCGTTAATTTTTTGCCTGTTCGCCATTCCGGGCACGGCGTTTTTCGCCG
>JACIYQ010000187.1 GCA_014359855.1 Parvibaculum sp. | reverse complement strand
GATATCCCTTCGCTCAGAAGATGCCGGAGAGCCAGCCTTCCTTCTTCGGTGTAACGGTCGGCGTCTCGCCCTCGGTCACGGGCTTGCCTTCCGCTTCGTTCTGCTGGATGCGCTCGTTCTCTTCCACCGGATTCACGAGCCGTTCGTCGGGCGCGGGGCCATCCTTCTTCCAGAAGATGACGTCGTCGACGAAGGATTTATCGCGTTCGACCAGCGAGCGGGTCTCGGCATTGACGACCTGGCGGATGCGCGGATCGGCCTGTTCGGCGCCGGTCTCCTGAAGAAGGACCTGCTCGCCCTGGCTGCGCGCCGGGCCGACATTTACGGCGGAGAGCGCTTCCTCGCCGATCAGGGCGCGCTGCGCACCGAGCGAGGGCTGAAGTTCCATTTCCTGCGGCCGCGGCGCGCCGGGCTGCGGCGGACGCAGCGAATAATCCGGCGGAATGACGAGGGGCGCCTTGGTCACGATGGCGAATTCGTCCGGAGTAGATTTGCCATAACCAAGCGTGTCACTAAGACTCTCGCCGCCACAGGCGGCCAGAGAAAGCGAGAGCGCGGCGAAAAGGCTCAACTTTGCGCTCCACCCGGCAACGCGGGAGATATTCGCTTCGATAGTCACGTCTTGGCTCTCCTTGGTCGTGGCTTTTGCCGGTTCTGCCCGTTTGGCGCCGCTCAGGCCGGCTTGTCGCCCGACTTCCCGTTTGGGCTGTCCTTTTTGCCGGCGCCCACAAGGCCCGGCCAGACCGATTCGAGGATGATGAGCGCTACGCCCAAAGCTATCCACACGTCGGCGATATTGAAGATATACCAGTAAAATCCGAAGGCGTGAAAACTAAAAAAGTCGGCCACGGCGCCATAAAAAATGCGGTCGTAAACATTCCCAAGCGCGCCGCCGAGAATGAGACCGATGGCGATGGCGGTCACCCGGTATTCGACCCTGGCCAGCCAGAGGCCAAGGCCGATAATGACCGCGATCGCAAAGCCCGCGAGGATCGCCACGCCGAGCGCCGTCTGCGCCTGAAAGAGGCCGTAGCTCACGCCCAGGTTCCAGGCCATGACCAGGTCGAAAAAGGACGTCACCTCGACGCGCCCGCGCGAGGCGATGTCATAGACCTCGATCATCCACCACTTGTTCAGGCGGTCGACGCCGAAGCCGGCCAGCGCGACCAGCGAGCCGAAGAGGGACCATGGGCCCCAGAAGGTTTCGCGGCTCATGCCGGCCATCTTTCCCTCTTTCCCGCTCTCAGCGCTGCGCGTCGTATTCGCGAACCGCCGTCGCATCGCGCAGCGACAGGTCCGGATAGTCCGGATCGCTGCCGACTTCCGGCAGGATGCGCCAGGAGCGCGCGCATTTGCGCCCCTCGGCGAGCTTCGGTACCACGGCAACGCCGGGCACGTCGTCGAGCCTCCATGCATCCGCCGGGCCTTCTCCTTCGACGAGTGTCGCCTGACTGGTGATCGCGATTTCGGCGAGGTCGACGCCCTTCATCGCTTCCACGAGATCGGGGCGCGAGACGAAGACTTCCGGCGCCGCTTCGAGGCTCGCGCCGATCCGCTTCTCGCGGCGCTCGACTTCGAGGGCGCCCGTCACGACACGGCGGAGTTCGCGCACCTTCTTCCACTTCTCGGACAGGGCTTCATTGCGCCACTCCGCCGGGATTTCCGGGAAGGTGCGCAGGTGAACCGAATCCGTATCGGACGGGAAGCGCGAGAGCCAGACCTCTTCCACCGTGAAACAGAGCACAGGCGCGAGCCAGGCCGTCAGATGGGAGAACAGGTGATCGAGCACCGTGCGGCAGGCGCGGCGGCGGATCGCCGACGGCGCATCGCAATAAAGCGCGTCCTTGCGGATGTCGAAATAGAAGGCCGAGAGCTCGACATTCATGAAGTTCGACAATGTGTGCGCCACGCGCTTGAAGTCGTAATCCATGTAAGCCTTGCGCACGAGCTCATCGAGTTCGGCAAGGCGATGCAGGATCACGCGTTCGAGTTCCGGCATGCCGGCGACGTCGACACGTTCCGCATCGTCGAAGCCCGAGAGATTACCGAGCAGATAACGGAAGGTGTTGCGGAGCTTGCGGTAGGCCTCGACATTCGACTTGACGATGTCGTTGCCGATGTTGTGGTCTTCCCAGTAATCCGTGTTCGCGACCCAGAGGCGCAGGATGTCCGCACCGTTCTGCTCGACGATCTTCTGCGGCGCGATGACGTTGCCGAGCGACTTCGACATCTTGCGGCCCTTCTCGTCCATGGTGAAGCCATGGGTGAGAACCTGCTTGTAAGGCGCGCGGCCGCGTGTGCCGCAGCTTTCGAGCAGCGACGACTGGAACCAGCCGCGATGCTGGTCGGAGCCTTCGAGATAGAGATCGGCGGGCGACGGGAGCCCCCGTGCCTCCAGAACGAAAGCATGGGTGGACCCTGAATCGAACCAGACGTCCAGAATGTCCGTCACGCGCTCGTAATCGGCTTCGTTATACTCGTTGCCGAGGAAGTCGCTCGCCGGGCGCTCGAACCAGGCATCCGCGCCTTCCTTCGCCACCGCATCCACGATGCGCGCATTGACTTTCGGGTCGCGCAGCAACTCGCCGGTCTTCGCATTGACGAAGAGCGTGAGCGGCACGCCCCAGGCACGCTGGCGCGACAGCACCCAGTCGGGCCGGGTCTCGACCATCGAGTAAATGCGGTTGCGGTTGCGCGCAGGCACCCAGCGCACCTTCTCGATTTCTTCCAAAGCCACCTGACGGAAGGGCTTGCCGCCCGCCGCTTCCACTTTCGCATCCATCGCCACGAACCATTGCGGCGTGTTGCGGAAGATGAGCGGCGCCTTGGAGCGCCATGAATGGGGATAGGAATGCGTCACCTTGCCCTTGGCGAGAAGCGCGCCGGCCTTTTCCAGTTCCTCGATGACGGCCGCATTGGCGTTGCCTTCCTTGCCCTGCCGCGTGAGGACGAACTTCCCCGCGAAGAGCGGCACATGATCGTAATAGACGCCCTCCTCGTTCACCGTTTCGGGGATTTCCTTCGCGCCGAAATTCTCGACCCAGATCATGTAGTCGTCCTGGCCGTGGCCGGGCGCCGTATGCACGAAACCGGTGCCGGCCTCTTCCGTCACATGATCGCCGGCGAGCAGCGGCACGCCGAAGTCGTAGCCCTGACCGTGGAAAGGATGCTTACAAACAACACCACTCAGTTCATCGGCAGTGACATCGCGCAGACGTGTCCAGTCCTCGATACCGGCGTCCTTCGCGACCTGCGCCGCGAGCGCATCGGCGAGCGCGAGTTTTTCGCCCGTCGCCTTCACTTCATAGAGGCCGTAGGCGATCTTCGGCGAATAGGAGATCGCGCGGTTCGCCGGAATCGTCCAAGGCGTCGTCGTCCAGATGACGATTTTCGAATTGAGCAGATCCGCATCCATCTTTGCACCGTCTCTTACGACGGATTGCACCGGAAACTTCACCCAGATCGTGTGGCTCTGGTGATCGTGATACTCGACCTCCGCTTCCGCCAGCGCGGTCTTTTCCACCACCGACCACATGACGGGCTTCGAGCCGCGATAGAGCGAGCCGTTCATCAGGAACTTCTGGAATTCCTCGACGATCTTCGCTTCGGCGTCGAAGGACATGGTGAGGTAGGGATTGTCCCACTCGCCGGAAACGCCGAGGCGCTTGAACTCTTCCTTCTGCACATCGACCCAGCCTTGGGCGAATTCGCGGCATTCGCGGCGGAACTCGAGCGCGGGCACCTCGTCCTTGTTCAGGCCCTTCTTGCGGTACTTCTCCTCGATCTGCCATTCGATCGGCAGCCCGTGGCAGTCCCAGCCCGGAACGTAAGCCGCGTCCTTGCCCATCATCTGCTGCGAGCGGACGACGATGTCCTTCAGAACCTTGTTCAGCGCATGGCCGATATGGATGTTGCCGTTCGCGTAAGGGGGCCCGTCATGCAGGACGAAGGTCTCGCGGCCCTTCGCCTCTTCGCGCAGGCGCTTGTAGAGGTCGAGCTTCTGCCAGCGCGCCAGCCATTCGGGCTCGCGGACGGGCAGCCCCGCCTTCATCGGAAAATCGGTCTTGGGGAGGAAAAGCGTGTCGCGATAGTCGCGGCCTGCATCTTCCGAGGTCGTGTCTTTGGACGTCGTATCGGTGGACATGGAAGGTCCTGGAAATCGGGGTTGCGCGATGAAACGGAGAAAACCCGGCTCCTGCCCCGGACCGTCGGGTCCTCAGCGGCAGGCCGGGCCTGTAATTCGCGCGATTATGGCGGGGCGGGCCCCGCGCTGTCCCAGCATCGTCATGGGGCGAGTTTCTAGCAGCCGGCCCCTTGACAGTCCAGTAAAGGCGCGGCTTTCCGGGAGGCCCCCTCCCCGCCTATGATCCGCCCATGCACCGCCTCATCCCCGCCCTTTTTCTGGCCTTTCTCCTTGCCCTCCCCGCCCATGCGGACGAAAGCCCCGTACTCGACCGGATCGAGGCTTCGGGCGAGCTGCGCGCCGGCCTCACCGGCGACTACAAGCCCTTCTCCTGGGAGGGCGCGCGGGGCGAGTTCGAAGGCCTCGACGCCGACATGGCCGCAGCGCTCGCGGAAGAGCTTGGCGTCCGGCTTGTCATCGTCCGGACGAGCTGGCCCACCCTCATGGAAGACCTCAAGGCAAGCAAATACGACATCGGCATGGGCGGCATTTCGGTCACGGAGGAACGGAAGGAACAGGCCCTCTTCTCCACGCCCCTCCTCACCGACGGCAAGGCCCCCATTGCCCGCTGCGAGGACACCGCCCGCTTCCAGACATTGGAGCAGATCGACCGCGAAGGCGTCACCGTCATCGTCAATCCCGGCGGCACCAACGAAAAATTCGCCCGCGCGAACATCACCCGTGCAACGCTCATTCTTCACAAGGACAACGCCACCATCTTCGAGGAAATCGCGGCGGGCCGCGCCGACGTGATGAACACCGACGCCATCGAAACGCGGATCATGGCACGCGAACATCCCGAGCTCTGCGCGATCAATCCCGACAAACCCTTCACGCAGTCGGAGAAGGCCTATCTGCTGCCGAAGGACGAGGCATGGAAGGCCCGTATCGACGCATGGCTCGCGAAGATGGAAGAGAGCGGGGAGAAGCGGAAGATTTTCGAGAAGTGGGTGGAATAGCTCTCACCCTCTCCTCAAAATCAAAGTGTCACCCCGGCGAAAGCCGGGGTCCATCTGAGGTGCGTCATTGCAGGCGATGCCCATGGATCCCGGTGTTCCCGGCTTTCGCCGGGACAGGCGCCGGAATGACATATGAAGATTGCTGCATCGCTCTTGGCACCGCCTTGGCGAATCCCCATACTCCTTGAAGGGGAGGATGCGCCATAAATGGAGCATCCAGCGCATGCCGAAGGTCCGTGCCAACGGAATCGAGATCGAATATGAGAGCTTCGGTTCCGAAAGGGACGAAGCGATCCTCCTCATCATGGGGCTCGGCGCGCAGCTCACCCAATGGCCCGTCGAACTGTGCCGCGAGCTCGTCTCGCGCGGCTACCGCGTCATCCGCTTCGACAATCGCGATACCGGTCTCTCCTCGCGCATGGAGCGGGACCGTGCACTCGTCTGGCCGGATGCGGTGCTCGCGCTCATGCAGGGCAAGTCGGCTTTCGTGCCCTACACGCTCACCGACATGGCGGCGGATGCCGCCGGCCTGCTCGATGCGCTGGACATCCCGCGCGCGCATATCGTCGGCGCGTCGATGGGCGGCATGATCGCGCAGCATGTCGCCTTCGATTTTCCGGACCGGACGCTCTCCCTCACCTCCATCATGTCGAGTTCGGGCAATCCGCTGCTGCCGCCCGCCAGGCCCCGCGTCTACAGTCTCTTCCTCTCGCCCGCGCCCGCCGCCCACGACCATGGCGCGATCGTCGCGCGCGGCGTGAAGACCTATGAGGTGCTGGGCTCACCCGGCTTCCCGACCGACCGCGAGACGCTGCGCGAATGGGTGATCCGCGATGCCTCGCGCGCCTATTATCCCGCGGGCGTGATGCGGCAGATGGCGGCGGTGATGGCCGATGGCGACCGCCGCGCGAAGCTGCGCAGGATCGCCGTGCCGGCCACCGTGGTGCATGGCGAGGACGACCCGCTGGTGCCGGTGGCAGGCGGGCTCGACACGGCGGCGAATATTCCCGGCGCCGAGATGCGCGTCGTGCAGGGCATGGGCCACGACATGCCGATTGCGCTCGTGCCCGTGATCGCGGACGCCATCGTCGCGGCGGCGGAGCGCGCGACGGGCAGGAAGCATCCCGCACCGGCGCCGGTCGCCGAACCCCGTTTCACCGAACCCCGTTTCACCGAACCCGCCATCGAGGTTTCGCCCGCCGCCGACCTTGCGCCCGACGCCGAAGCGCCGGTCTTCAATGCGCCTCCGGGGCGCGTGGGCCTGAAGCTCCGCTTCATGTCGTGGTGGCGGCGTCTGATGGGCAGACTGAAGAAGCTATAAAAACAGATGCCTCACCCTCCCCTTGAGGATTTCTCTGCAAAAGAGGGTGGCGGCTGGTGTTGATTGATGATTCCCTGTTTTTGTCATCAGGGAGGTTTCGATGAAGCAGATGGGTCTTGCTGAAGCGTTTGCGGATCCGCGCCTGGGGCGCAATGAGCGGCTGGCAAAGATTGCGGCATTGATCGACTGGTCGCGTCTTGCGCGGTTTGCGAAGAAGGCGCGCAAGGGCGAGACGGGCCGTCCGCCCTACGATGCGCTTTCGATGCTGAAGGCGCTTTATCTGCAGGCGCTCTACGATCTGTCCGATCCGGGCCTTGAGGAAGCGCTGCTCGACCGGCTGTCGTTCCGGCGCTTCTGCGGCTTCGGGCTTGAGGATGCGACGCCCGACGAGACGACGATCTGCCGCTTCCGGCAGGCGGCGGCGCGGGCGGGCGTGCTGGAGGCCTGCTTTGCGGAGGTCAACCGGCAGCTCGAAGCCCAAGGGTTGATGCTGAAGAAGGGAACCCTGCTGGACGCCACGATTGTCGCCGCCACCCACAACCCGCCGCCGCGCGAGGCGGGGATGGGAACGAAGCTCGCGCGCGAGCCCGATGCCGACTGGACCAACAAGGCGGGCAAGTCCTATTTCGGCTACCGCTTCCATGTCGGCGTGGACGAAGGCTCCGGTCTCATTCGCCGTCTTCTGTTCCTGCCCGCCCGGACCAGCGAGAGCGAGGTGGCGGACGAACTCATCTGCGGCGACGAGCGCGCCGTCTATGCCGACCGCGGCTATGAGAAGAAGGCCCGGCGCGACCGCCTCAAGGCAGAAGGCATCAAGGATCGCATCATGCATCGCAGGCACAGATACATGACCGAGCTGCCGCGCTGGCAGAAGCGCCGCAACGATCTCATCGCCCGCAGACGCGCCCCCGTCGAGGCCGTGTTCAGTGCCCTCAAACGGCTCTATGGCGGCGCCCGAACCAGATGTCACAGCCTCGCCGCCAACGCCGCCGACTACACCGCCTTCGCCACCGTCTACAATCTCAGACGGGCCAGCATGCATCCCGCGACATGATCCCCGGCGCCAGGCCCAGCGCAACGCACAAGATCGAACCGCAATAACAGGGGCAACATCGAACAAAACATCGACCCTCATACCCGGCAACCTCCAATGCGACGGTTTCGCAGAGGAATCCCAAGGGGAGGGTGGGAAGAAGAGCAATGCTTGCCGCTACTCTTCCTGCTCCCAATCGCGATCGGGATAGTGCTTCTCCGCCACGTAAGGGCCGCCGCCCGTGCTCGCTCTCGCCGAGAAGAGCGTGAAGCGCTCCACCGTGAAGGCCGGCGCGGC
>JACIYQ010000186.1 GCA_014359855.1 Parvibaculum sp. | reverse complement strand
ACCGAGATACGCAGAGGCTTGACCGCGCGCGCTTCTGCCGCCGAGATTTTCCGGAAACTCATGACCAGAGAGTGGAGCGCAGCGTCATAGCGATTTCCCGCCTGCGGCAACGTACCCGTCAGAAAGCGGTAGACCTGATCCGGTGCGTATTCAATGGCGACGAGACGACCGTTATATTTGCCTATCGTCGTAGTCGCCGTCGCCGCCTTCATGCCGTTCACGGAGAAGCGCTCGATCGACGAGAGCCTGACGCCGCTTGCCCAGGCGTTCGACAAATAGCTCCCGATCTCGACTCCGGCATCTTTCTTTGCGCCGTCAAATTGCGCCACCGTGCCGTCCGGCCCTTCGACAAGCACCGCACGGGCCGAATTGGTAATTGCAAAGCGCGGCGGCGCGTTGAAGGCGAAGCGCATTTCGGGATGGATGAACTCGCGGTCGCGCACCACCCCCTCTTTCGGATCGTCTCCATAGAGCATGCCGTCTATCGCGGTCAGGTAGATGTCGCGATTTCGCGCGTTCTGTCCCGGCGCCGCCCCCGTCGCGCGCGCGTGTTCGACGGCCGCCGCGATGCGGTCCGGCGTGCCAGGGTGGCTCGCCAGCCAGTCGTTACGCGACGCGTCGTATTCTGCGTTGCGTACCCTTGCATTGAGCGCCTGTTGTGCACCCATGGAATCAAGAAAGTCCGCCGCCGCATAAGGATCGTAGCCGGAACCCGCGAGATAACGGACGCCAAGCATGTCCGCCTCGTATTCCTGATCGCGCGAATAGCTCGCAAGCAGACCCTGACCGCCCAGCCCCGCAATCTGGTTGAGCGCGTCACTGCCGACGACCGCCCCAAGAACCGCGCCCAACAGCGAGGTTCCGAGCGCTGCCGTCTGCCTCTGCGCCGAATGACGAGCGTTGACGTGCCCGATCTCGTGACCGATGACGCCCGCGAGTTCTGCTTCGTCATTGACGAGCGCCATCAGCCCGCGCGTCACACAGACGTAGCCGCCGGGCAGAGCGAAGGCGTTGACGACAGGGCTGTCGAGTATGGTGACACGGTAGGGACCGTCGGGCCGGTTCGTCGCCTTGACGATTCGTGCGGTGATGCCCGCGACGTAACTGCCGAGTTTCTCATCTGCGTAAGCGCCGCCATAGACCTTGAGAATCTTCGGGTGGTTTTCGGCGCCGGCGCGAGCTTCCTGTTCCGCGGACATGATCGGCGCAAGCTGCCGTTCGCCCGTCGCGGGATTGGTCGCACAACCAGCCACTGCAAGGAGACACGCGGCAAGCGGGATAGCGCGAAGGCTGGCGAACACCGCAGCAACAGAGCGTCTCAACATCTACCTCCGCTTACCGGCGAAACACCGATATATCATCCGGCACCGCCGACGAATTCGATTTGCTCCGGATGCGTCGCTTCCATTTCCGGACCGTTGTAACGGTCGAGCCATCCGCGAACCCGGACCCGCCTTCCCGCAAGGCCCCGGACATCTGCGGCTTCAGCCCCGGCAAGGAAGGAAGCCCACGGCTCTTCCGTTCCGAAAAGCTTAACGTCCCGCTCCTGAACTGTCACGGTGAAGTCCTCTCGGTAGTCGTCGCCGAAATTGAGATACAGCCTTCCGCGCACGAGCGCGGCTGACGTCACTCGCCCCTCGACAAGTTCGAAGCGTCCGATGCGTTCCAGAAGAACCGGAACATCGGCAGCGTCGTGGATGTCGTAGAAATCATTCGCCCATATACCGAGAGCTTCTCCTCGCGCGGCCCGTTCCGCCTCCAGAAGCTCTTCGCTGCAGGCCCGGTTGTCGCTGAACGTATAGACACGCGCGAGCCCCCGCCCGAGTATCTCCTTCTGCAGCCAGTCAAAACCACCGCTCTCACGCGCTATGAAGACCTGTGCCAGCACGCGCTTGTGCCGGTCCATATGCGCTCCGCCAAACCGGAGCATCGCGAGCTTCCCGAGCGCGAGGTCGGCGACGGCATCGCGCACTTCGTCGGCCAGCGGCCAGGCATCGAAGTTCGGCCGCCCGAGCGGCAGCTTTGGCGCCTGGATTCCCGTCAGCCTGACTTCTCGGCCATCTTCGAGAACCAGTGTGTCGCCATCGATGACGGCCGCAACGACGGATGTCGCCTCGTCTTGTTCCAGCAAACACTCGGAAGCAAAGGCCACGCCGCCCCCATGGATGCCCGGAGCGGCGAGTGCAGCGAGAAAAATGAGAAGAGCAAAACGGCGGACAAGCGGCAGGCGCCCCACAACTATACGCAGGACCATTCCGTCACCATCCGCCTTCGGCTTGCCCTTGTTTCAGATTGAATCTCCCACGCGCGGCGAGGAATCGCTTCGCAGAGCGATGATGGCGGCCTCGGTCCGGTTGCGCACACCGAGCGCCTGCAGGATCGCGTTGACATGCAGCTTGACCGTCGCGATCGAGATGCCGAGCACCCGTGCAATTTCCTGGTTCGAGCGGCCTTTGCCGAGCTCCTGGAGCACTTCTCTCTGGCGAGGCGTGAGTTTGTCCTGCCCTGCGCCAAGAAACGCCCTGGACGGCTCGGCGAATCCCTCCGCCTCCGCAGTCAGAAGGATGTCCGGCACGTAGCGCCCGCCCATTTCAATCATCCGCAGCGCGCTCTCGACGAGATTGACGCCCAGATTTTTGGGAATGAAGCCCGCAACACCGAGATCCATGACTTCGCGCACAAAGCCGGGCGAACTCTTGTCGCTGAAAACGGCGATCCTGCCATTCGTCCTCGACACGAAGTCGCTCAACACTTCCATGTTCGACAAAGCGCCGCTGCCGGCGTCAAAAAGGACGAGGTCCGCAAGGCCCGTATCTATTCCATTAAGCGGGCGCGGCCCTGCCGCGACCCGGAGTTCTGCACCGGAATAGAGCCGCTTCGTTATCGAGGAAAGCCCCTCGCAAAAGATCGGCTGCTCGCCAACAATGAGGACACGCACTCAGGCACCTCGCCTTCCGGAAGACGCGGCGCCTCCCTGTTCGTCTGGCGCTTCGGCGCAATCTGTACGTGTTTCAAACAAGATCATACAACCCGGGTCAACCTTAGAGCGTATCCATAGATATTTAGGCCAAAGTGGAGATAGACGCAAAGAACGAAGTTTGTCCCGGCTGCATCCCGTCTGCAGGGGGCTATTGCAGCGGGGGAAGAGCTGACCTAGGTTTCGCAGCGCGACAGCCCGTTTTCCCACGGCGCTGCTTGCCTTTTTGAGACCTCGTAGCTCAGCTGGATAGAGCATCAGATTCCTAATCTGAGGGTCGCGCGTTCGAATCGCGCCGAGGTCACCACCCACACCAACGGCCAAAGAATCCAGCCGGAGGCCCGGCTGCAGGTTCAATTTGAACAGAGATTGGCCCATTTTTCTCCTCCAGCGCGACGGTGAGGGTTTGGCGGCACTCGGCCTAGGTTGTATAACTTTATTGGTACGTTCCAAATCATGAATACAAAGATATCTTTGTGTATGTCAACAAGAAATCTTGGCTAATCCGCCTACGCCAAGCGGCGTACGAAGTTGCGCACCCTGTCCTCGGTCCAAAAATTCCCGTTTTTTCCCGGTTTATAGCCGATTTTCTGGTGCACTCTTTAGTCTTTCCGGCAGGCGGCCATCGCATATGAGTGTTGCCGAGCGCCTCACGCAAATACGAAGATTTCTTGGTCTCTCTCAAAAAGACATGGGAAAGCGAGTCGGTGTGTCAGGAACGACCTGGCAGAATTACGAACTGGAGAACGCAGCGCCGAACGCCCATGTACTTGCGCATTTGTCGGGCGAAGGATTCGACATGAACTGGGTGCTGACCGGACAAGGCGAGATGCGGAAGAGCGCGGCAGCGGTCCGCGGACCGGACAGAGGGTTTGCGGAACGGGGCCAACCCGAACTTGCGCGCGACGAGGCGGGCATCGCGGAGGCGCACATCTTCGTACCGCGCTACGCGCTGCACATCGTCGAGAGCGCAAGCGGCAGGCGCATGCGGGTGGAAGAACGCTCGCTCCTCGACGCGATCGCGTTCCGGCGAGACTTCATCGAGACCGAATTGAAGGCGGACCCGGCGCGCCTGCTCGCCGTGGAAATGCCGGACGATTCCATGATGCCGACTTTCTCCGCGGGCGACATATTGCTCGCTGACACGGCGGAACCGAAAGCACGCGGCGGCGGCATCTATGTTCTGACGATCGGCAGCACGCTCCTCGTGAAGCGGTTGCAGATGAAGATCGACGGCAGCGTCATCGTCTCGAGCGACAACGCCACCCGCTACCCGCCGGAAGAAATCGGCAAGGAAGACGCCGCCAGCCTGAACATCCTGGGACGCGTGATCTGGCGCAGCGGACGAATGTGAGCGAGCGCCGAAAATGACCTCATCCGTCCCCACCCCCTTCGCGAGCGACGCGAAACGCATTCTCGTCATCAAGCATGGCGCCTTCGGCGACGTGATCCAGGCGGAAGGCGCGCTGCGCGACATCCGCGAGAACCACCCGCAAGCCTTCATCGCCGTGCTGACCATGCCCGCCTATCGCGCGATCCTTGCGCGCTGCCCGCATGTGGACGAGACGATCGTCGACGAACGCGCCCCGCGCTGGCGCATCGGCCGGATGCTGGCGCTGAAAGCGAAACTGCGCGGCCTCGATTTCGACATGGTCTACGACCTGCAGAATTCGAAACGGACCGCATTCTATTTCAAATGGATGCTGAAGGACCGCCGCTGGTCCGGCACGGCGAAGGGATGCAGCCACCCGCACCGCGCGAAAGACCCAAAGAAGATCCGCACACTCGACCGGCTCGCCGGACAATTGGAGGATGCGGGCCTGACCATCCGCCACACGCGCAAGCCCGACGTCTCATGGCTCGCCGGCGATGCAAGCGGATTGCTCGCAGCGGCGGGCGTGACGGCGCCCTATATCGTGCTCGTGCCCGGCTGCTCCGTGCGCCACCCGCAAAAGCGCTGGCCGCATTACGCGGAACTCGCGACACGCCTGATCGCGGCGGGCGAGACGATCGTG
This sequence comes from Parvibaculum sp., assembly GCA_014359855.1. Classification (GTDB taxonomy): domain Bacteria; phylum Pseudomonadota; class Alphaproteobacteria; order Parvibaculales; family Parvibaculaceae; genus Parvibaculum. The sequence continues at coordinate 2,876 of JACIYQ010000186.1, read as the reverse complement.
ACGGCGCCCGGCCCCGACGAGGTGGAGCTCGCACGCGCCATTCCCGGCACCTGCATCGAAAAGACGAACTGGTCGGCACTCGCAGGGATATTGAAGGGCGCGCGCTTCGTCATCGGCAACGACACGGGGCCGAGCCACCTCGCCGCGCATATGGGCGTTGCGGGGCTTGCGCTGTTCGGATCGCACATGCCGGCGGAGCGCACCGGCATTCTCACGGAGAATTTCGGCGCCATCGAGGTGGACGATCTCGCAACGCTCTCCGTTACCCGCGTCTTCGACGAGGTGGAACGCCGCCTCGCCGCTCACTCGAATTCGGTGTAGGACTTCTCTTCGACGATCGCCGAACCCGTGAGGAGATTGATCTCCTTCTTGATCGCGGCGCGCTTGTCGTTCTGCTTGTAGACGGAACGGGCAAGCTCGATGAATGCCGGCCCGAAATCCTTGTCCGCCTCGCACTGACGGATATCGTCCTCGATCACCCAGAGCGCCTCGTTGACCGCCTTCAGCTCGCCTTCGAGGCGGCGCATCTCCGCGCTGTCCTCGATGTTTGCCTTGCGCGCCTCCTCGAGCACGGTGAGTTCGTGCCGGACATTGGCGAGCTTTGCCGCATCCGACATCCGCTCCGATTTGATGCGCAGAATGGTGATCTTGTCGATGAGCTCGCCCGGACCGACCTCGATCATGACAGGCTTGGCGTCTTTCTGGGACATGGAAGCTCCGGGCTTTGCGTGGCGAATGAGCCTGCTATAGCGCAAGCGCCCCGGGCTTGTCATCCCGTTGCGGAAGGTCGTTAACGGCAATCTTCGCTTGCGGGAGAGGCGCCGCGCGCCGAAGATTGCAGTCAAGCCGAACGAGCCACCGGAGGCCGATGTCCCTGATCTCGAGACTGCTCGACCATCTGCGCGGAAGCGACATGCCCGAGGAGCGCCACGCCGCGCGCGCCGCGACACCCGTGCTGATGGTCGAGATCAACGGCTATGCGCACAAGGCGCGCGACTGGTCGGCGGGCGGCGCCTGCGTCGAGGGCTTTGCGGAAGCGGTTGCGATCGGCAACATCCTGAGCGGGCATCTCTACTGGGCGGGCGACAAGCGAAAGCTCGCCTTTGCCGCCGAGGTGATGCGCCTCGATCCCGCGGGCGCGCTGGCGCTGCGATGGCTCGACCTGCCGCTCGCGATCCAGCAGGAAATGGAAGCCCATATCGGCTGAGGCCGACCTTGCGTCAGTTGCGCGCGCAGGCCTACGCGCTACGCTCCCTCAAAAGCAATCGAAACAGGGAGGACGCCATGACGGCCTACAAGACGCTCATCGTGACGAAGGACGGCGCGGTCGACCGGGTGACGATGAACCGCCCGGACGCGCTGAACGCGATGAACCCCGAACTCGTGGACGAACTGCAGGACTATTTCGGCAAGCTCTACACGGATCATTCCGTGCGCGTCGTCGTGCTGAAAGGCGCGGGCCGCGCCTTCTGCGCAGGCCTCGACCTCAAGGACCGCTCGAACCGCGACGACAGCGGCGCGAGCGGCAGCCCGCAGGCGGGGCTCGTAAGCCAGCGCCGCATCAGCGAGATCGTGATGCGCATGCGCCGCTGCCCGCAGCCGATTATCTCTCTCGTGCACGGCCCCGCTTGCGGCGGCGGCTTCGCGCTGGCGCTCGCCTCCGACATCCGCCTCGCGGGCGCGAGCGCGCGCATGAATGCCGCTTTCATAAGGATCGGATTGTCGGCCTGCGATATCGGGGTCAGCTATTTCCTGCCGCGCCTCGTGGGCGTGTCCGTCGCCTCGGAACTGATGATGACGGGCCGTTTCATCAATGCGACACGCGCCGAACGCGTCGGCCTCGTATCGGAAGTGGTGCCGGACGAGAAGCTGGAAGAAGCGGCACAGCCCTATATCGACGAGATGCTGACGACCTCGCCGCTCGGCCTGCGCCTGACGAAGGAATGCCTCAACATGTCGGTCGATGCCGGAGGCCTCGAAGCGGCCATCGCCATGGAAGACCGCAACCAGATCCTCTGTGCGCAGACGAAGGATTTCCGCGAAGGCATTTCCGCCTTCCTCGACAAGCGGGCGCCTGACTATACGAACAGCTAGAAGGAACTTCTGTCATTCGCTGCTCCTCCACCCTCCCCCTGTGGGAGGGTCGGAAAATTCAAACGAAGTGCAGAATTTTCCGGGGAGGGGTAAGCGAGAAATGAGAGCGGCGAACCGCTTACCGACGGTGAAGACCCCTCCCCAAACCGTCTTCGACGGTTTGACCCTCCCACAGGGGGAGGGTGATCCAGATGGAGGGCATGAAGGATTAGTCGCTGCGCCCCAACGACTTCTCGCGCGCGAAACGGCCGCTTCGCTGCCCACGAAGCGGCCGCTCGCCCACCCACGCATCTCCCCCGCCGGGTGGGTCTCGTTCGCTGGATCAGAAGCCGAAGACGAGAGCGGCGCTGAGCTCGTCCACGCTGTCGGAATCCATGTCGTAATGCGTCCACTCGGTGCGCACGGAAGTGCGCTCCGCGACGGCGAATTCCACGCCACCGCCGCCAAGCCAGGAAAGCTCGCGGTTGTTGCCCGGCTCGTCGTAATTGTGGAGACCGCCCTTGCCGTAGACCGCCAACTGGTTCGTCACCGGCCAGGAGACGAGAAGCTCCGCGCCATAGGTGTCGACATCGTCGCTGACGCCGCCGACCGTGATGTCGGCGAGATCGGCATAGAAGCCCTGCACGGCGAGATACTGATTGAGACGCCAGCCGGCCATGCCGCGCCAGGTCCAGTCGTCATCGTCATCCGCCCAGCCCCAGCCGAGGCCGCCGCCCACATAGAGGCCGCGCTGGAAGGCGGTCTGGTTGTAGAGATTGGCGTCGCCCGATGCCCCGGCCGAC
>JACIYQ010000185.1 GCA_014359855.1 Parvibaculum sp. | reverse complement strand
ATCTTGCTACTTCGACGGATCAAGAAAGGCTGTTGCTCCTCTCGCTTGCCGCGCTATGGAAATCGCACAATTGAGGCGAAAGCGAGTCACTGTGGTTTTATCCCCTCCCCCCGGCGAAGTCTGCATATTTGCCGCAGCGAACCGCCATTTCGAGGCTCAGGCTTAACGCGCTGGCCAGCGGAAAGGCGAACGACCATATTGGGCCGCCGCCAGAGAAGGCGGCACGTTGACCGAACTCAAGGAGGCATGAACATGGCGAAGGCAGCGACCCCGCAGGGTGCAAAGGGTACGAAGGCGAAAGCAGCCGGCGCCGAACTGCCCGAGCCGGGCGGCAAGGCCCCCGCCTTCTCGCTGCCCGCCGATGACGGTTCTACGGTCTCCTTGAGGTCGCTCGCGGGAAAAAAGGCAGTCCTTTACTTCTACCCGAAGGACGACACGCCCGGCTGCACGACCGAGGCGATCGCCTTCAGCGCGCTCAGGAAGAAGTTCGAGGCGGCGGGCACGGCGGTGCTCGGCGTTTCCAAGGACACCGTCGGGAAGCACTGCAAATTCCGCGACAAACACAAGCTGACGGTCCGCCTGCTTTCCGACGAGGAAGGCAAGATGCTCGAGGCCTATGGCGTCTGGGCGGAGAAGAGCCTCTACGGGCGGAAGTTCATGGGCATCAACCGCACCACCGTCCTCATCGACGAAAAGGGCGTGGTGCGGAAGGTCTGGCCGAAGGTGAAGGTGGCAGGCCATGCCGAGGAAGTTCTCGCCGCGGCAAAAGAGATCTGACGCCGCATGACAGGCAAGCAATCTCTCGCGGCGGCGGCGCGCGAAGTTCTGCTCTGTGGCGATGCGCGCGGGAAGGCGGCCCTCGCGCGCGAGGTCGCGGCAAAGTGGCGGGCGGGCATGCTCGACGCCGATGCGGCCATTCCCATGCCCGACAGGCCGAACCGGCCGGCAAGACCTGAACTCCTTCTGCCTCGCGAGATGCCGCGACGAAGCTTCAAGGGAGAGAGAGGCCGTGTCGCCCTGCTCCACTCGCTCGCGCATATTGAGCTCAACGCGATCGACCTCGCCTTCGATCTCGCGGGGCGCTTCCAGTCCGAAGGTCTTCCCCGCAGCTTCTTCGACGACTGGGTTGCCGTCGGCGACGATGAAGCGCGGCACTTCACGATGCTTGAGGAACGCCTTGCAGCCTTCGGCGCGCGCTATGGCGACCTGCCCGCGCATGACGGGCTCTGGCAAGCCGCTGAGGAAACCAGTCACGACCTCCTCGCCCGCCTCGCCGTCGTGCCCATGGTTCTCGAGGCGCGGGGACTCGACGTGACGCCCGCCATGACCGGCCGGCTCGACGCGGCCGGCGACAGGGCAAGCGCCGCGATACTCGAAACGATCTACACGGAGGAACAGGGGCATGTTGGGGCAGGCGCGCGTTGGTTCCGCCATTCCTGCGAGCGGCGCGGCCTTGCCCCGCAGGAAACCTTTCACCGGCTGGTGAAGCGGCACTTCCGGGGCGCGTTGAAGCCCCCCTTCAACGCGGAAGCGCGGAGCGCCGCAGGCCTTGAGCCAAGCTTCTACGAGCCACTCGCGGGCTAAAAAACTGCCATTGCGGAGCGATTTTCCAAGCTATGGTAAATCCAGATTAACCAATGACATCAAAACTCTACGCGCGTATCTTGCTTGCATGTGCCAAATTGGGGTGGAATAGGCGCACAAAATGGGGGCGACGGGGCATTGAGGGGCATGCACCAACGGCATCACTGGGCCGATAAATTCCGCAGTTTTCTGCGGCATATGTATGTGGAGCGGCAGATTTACATCCGCAGCCACGGGCATGTGCAGTTTATCTCGTTGTCGCCGCTGACGCAGACTGCGTTCGCGGCGATTGCGTTCGTGTTCCTGAGCTGGATCGCGTTTGCGTCGGTAAACGTGGTGTTCAAGGAGCAGATCATCGCGGCGAAAGACCGCCGCTATGTGAAAATGCAGGGCGCTTACGAAGAGCGGATGGCGCAGCTCCAGTCCGCCTATGACGAGCTCAACGGGCAGCTCGTCATCACCGAGGAACGCTTCCTCGCGACGACGCGCCAACTCGAAGAAAAGCACAAGCAGCTCGCCACGCTGATGAGCCAGCGCCAGAGCGCGAACTCCCAGCTCGACGCGATGCGCCGGCGCTACGCCGCGACGCTGAGCGGCCAGGAAGGAGCGCCTGGGGACGGCAACACCGTGCTGATGCGGGTGGACGGTGCCTCGGAAGGTCCGGACGTGGTGCACACCACAGCACGGCCAACGCGCACGGCCGAGCTCGAGCCATTTGTCATAGATGGTAGCGAAGGTATTGATTTTGCTGGACTTGCGGGCAGCGCCGAGGGCGACAACGGCGTTGTTTCGCTGATCGATACGCGGCTTGCGCAGCTCGACAATGCGCAGCAGGGCCTCATCAACAACGTGGAAGAGGTAACGGACCGGCGGGTCCGCGAGCTGAAATCGATCATCAGCATGACCAAGGTGGTCGACCCCGAGCAAATGCTGAAAAGGACGACCGGCAAAGGCGGAGAAGCCCAGGGCGGCCCCTTCATCGATCTTGCGGACACGGATGCGCTGGCTGGCGGCGGCGATGAAACCGGCTTCGCAAAGCAGCTTTTCCGGGTAAGCCAAAATCTGAAGAAAATGGCCGATCTCGAGGAATCCATTGCGAGAATGCCGCTCGCCTCTCCGCTTGTCAGCTATCGCCACACGAGCAGTTACGGGCCCCGCCGCGACCCCTTCAACGGGCGCATGGCCTTCCATTCGGGCGAGGACATGGCGGCCGGCTACGGTTCCAAAATCTACGCGCCGAGTGCCGGGACCGTGACCTTTGCGGGCTGGAAAGGCGGCTATGGGCGCATCATCGAAATCGACCACGGCAACGGCTTCCGGACCCGCTACGGGCATCTCAGCAAGATCGAGGTGAAGACTGGCCAGAAAATTGCATTCCGGGAGACTATCGGCAGAGTAGGGTCCTCCGGCCGCAGCAGCGGGGCCCATCTTCACTACGAGGTCTGGTTCGACGGTATCGTTCGCAACCC
>JACIYQ010000184.1 GCA_014359855.1 Parvibaculum sp. | reverse complement strand
GTGATGAGCTTCAGCAGGGTGGATTTGCCGGTGCCGTTGCGGCCGACAAAGCCCGTCCGTTGCCCGGGGGGCACGGCGGCGGTGACATGGTCGAGGAGCAGGCGCCCCTCCATTCGGAAGGTCAGATCGTTGATATGCAACATGATGGGCGGGCTTTTAGCACCGCCGGTTGCCCGCGTCACCAAGCCCGGCTATAAACCGCGCCAAATCTTCCACCTGCACAATTGGGAAAGCTGAGCATGGCCCTCGAACGGACCTTCTCGATCATCAAGCCGGACGCGACCCGGCGCAACATCACCGGCAAGATCATCGACCGCATCGAAAGCGCGGGCCTCCGGGTCATCGCCTCCAAGCGCCTCCATCTGTCGAAGGCCCAGGCCGAGGGCTTCTACGCGGTCCACAAGGAACGCCCCTTCTTCAACGATCTCGTCTCCTTCATGACGTCCGGCCCCGTCGTGGTCCAGGTGCTCGAAGGCGAGAACGCCATCGCGAAGTACCGCGAAGTGATGGGCGCGACGAACCCGGCCAACGCCGACGCCGGCACGATCCGCAAGGACTTCGCCGAGTCGATCGAGGCGAACTCGGTCCACGGCTCCGACGCGCCGGAGACGGCCGCCGAAGAGATCAAGTATTTCTTCAAGGACGAAGAGATCGTCGGCTGATTTCATTGGCCGCTGAATTCGGAAAGCCTCGCTCTCGAACGGCGGGGCTTTTCTGCATTAGGGGCTCCATATAGGGTCTCCTTTCGTGCCGTGGCGGCGGGGAGACAATGAACAGACTGGCTGATCGACTCCGGGAGTACTACGAGGGCAACTCGGAGGAGGCCCAACGCTTCCGTTACGGTCTGATGGCTTTTGACGTCGTGACGATTCTTTTCATCGTCGCCACCTCGTTTACACCTCGTTCGGTTTACATAGAGATTGCGGACGCGGCGATCGGCGTCCTGATCCTCGCGGATTTCACCGCCCGGTTCTCCATCGACCGAAACAGGATCAGAAACTTCGTCCATCCGGCAAACCTTGCCGACATGGTGGCGATCGTCTCGTTCTTGGCGCCGGTTGTCGGTGAAGGTCTGGGCTTCCTGCGCATTCTGCGGACGGTAAGGCTTCTGCGGACATACCGGACGCTGGAACTTCTCCGTCAGGACTTCCGGTTCTTCCGGGCGCATGAGGAAGTGATCATCGCGGCGGTCAACCTCTGCGTCTTCATCTTTGTGATGACGGGACTTGTCTACGAGACGCAGCGTTATACCAACAAGGACATCGGCAACTACGCGGATGCTCTCTATTTCACGGTGACGGCGCTCACGACGACGGGGTTTGGCGACATCACGCTGGATGGAACATGGGGACGCTTGTTGTCGGTCATCGTCATGATCTTCGGCGTGACGCTCTTCCTGCGTCTCGCACAGGTGCTCTTCCGTCCCAACAAGGTCACGCATGAATGCAAGGTCTGCGGGCTCATGCGTCACGATCCGGATGCCGTGCATTGCAAGCACTGCGGCACGACGATCCACATCGCGACCGAGGGGCAGGGCTGAGCGGCCTCAGGCCCCGGCGCGGCGCGGGTTTCATTGGCCGCCGATTGCTGTCGGACGTGGACGACGTGAGTATGAACAAAGCTCCCCCCACCCGCCCCTGGGGGCGGGTCGAAATTCGCGAAGGGAATTTCGGGGCGGGGGACTAGCGGCGAGAATGTCGTTGGCTGCCGAAATTCGAGTTCGTGCCCAGCCCCCGCCCCCGCCCCAAACCACTTGCAGTGGTTTGACCCTCCCCGAGGGGAGAATTATCACCTTGACTGAACACTCCGGATACCCCATATTTGGGGTCAAGGAGATTAGCCATGACTGCCACCGTTGACCTGACCAACCCGATTTTCACTGACCCTGACGCCGCCCGCGCGCATTTCGAAGCGATCCGCTGGCCGGACGGGGCTTATTGCCCGTTCTGCGGTCAGACCGAAACGGTGAAGGCGCTTGGCGGCAAGTCGATGGGGCCGGGCTGGTATCATTGCAAGGATTGCCGTCGCAAGTTCACGGCGGCTGTTGGCACGATTTACGAGCGCTCGCACATTCCCATGACGAAATGGCTTCTGGCGACGCATCTCATGTGCGCCAGCAAGAAGGGCATCAGCGCGCATCAGCTTCACCGCATGATCGGCCTGCCGTACAAGACGGCGTGGTTCATGGCGCATCGTATCCGCGAGGGTATGCGCGACCTGAGCCCCACGGGACCGCTTGGCGGCGAAGGCAAGACGGTTGAATTTGACGAGACTTTCGTGGGCGGCAAAGAGAAGAACAAGCACGCCCGCAAGCGCAACAAGCGGAATATCGGCGGCGCGGGCAAAGAGGCCGTGTTTTCCCTTGTTGAGCGTGGCGGCAAGGTGCGCTCGCATCACGTCCCGAACGTGACGGCAAAGACGCTGCGCCCGATCATGGAGAAGCAGATTGCGGATGCTACCCGCACGGTCAGCGATGATGGCGGCTCGCGTCCCCGTCATGGCGAGCCAAACCATCATTCTGTCAATCACAGCATCGGCGAGTATGTGCGCGGCGACATTTACACAAACACGGTCGAGGGCTATTTCTCGATTATGAAGCGTGGCATCACTGGCGTTTATCATCATGTCAGTCCGCAGCATCTGAAGCGTTATCTCGCGGAATACGATTTCAGGTACAACGAACGTTCGGCTCTCAACGTATCGGATGCCGAACGTGCCGCTAAAGCTGTTGCTGGCGTTGTCGGCAAGCGGGTGACCTATCAACAAACTTCTAGCCGACCGAACGGCGTTCCGGTCTAACCTTCACGGCGCGCGCGGCCCTTACCAGCCGCGCGATCCGAAGCAGCTTTCGTTTTCTTTTCCTGAGGACGAGAAGAAGTAGGCTTCGGCTGCGGCGGCGTATTCGCCATTTTTCGGATAACCTCGTCGCGCCGCCGTTCTACTTCGGCTGGTGTGTATTCGTTATCGTCAACCATGAATCACCATATCCAGGGTGTCGAGCCAAGCTCGATATACAATATATAGTATGTCAGACCAGTTTTCATTCGATTTCGACGCACCGATTAGCATCAATGATAGTCCTGCGCTCTGGACGCCGCGAGACATCTGGGCGCGTCTGAATCAGCAAGTCGTAGAATATCTAGGTGAGGACCGGCGGTTTGAACGCAAGGGCTGCAAGAAAATAGGCCTCGACGATCTCGCCACCTATTTCAGTACGTTCTCAAACACCCCTGATGGCGGCCTTCTCATTTATGGCATTGAAGATGACGGAACGATTGTTGGGTGCAACTCGCTGAGTCAGAACCAGCTCAATGAGATTGAGACCGTTCATTTAGTTCGATGCCCTCAAGCAAAACCCGAGTTCAAAAAATTCCCCGTGATCATCAACGGTGTCCAAGATTTTTGTTACGCGATCTATGTGCCGTATATCGGCAAACTCGTTGAAACCAATAAACAGGAGGCATGGATAAGGTACGGTGAAAGCCGCCACAAGATGACTGTTGAAGAAAAACAGGACTTCCGCTCTACGCGGCAAGAATTGTCGTTTGAACAAGAGGCGGCCCCATACAAATTTCCCGAAGATTTCGATCTGCGCATCATCCAAGATTTCTGCGATGATTATCGTTCTCGCGAAGTCGTAGACTTTACCAACGAAGAACTGCTGATAGATCGACGCCTTTTGAGGAAAGTGGACGGCATTCTCAAGCCGCTAAACAGCCTTGTATTGCTAGCGGCAAAAGATCCCGGAAGAACGATCCCTGGATGCAGGGTACGCATTCAGCGTTTTGCGACAGACGCCGAAGGTCAAGGGCAGACTTACTCCCCACTGCGGGACAAGACAATCGAGGGCAACGTCGTAAAAATCCTCCAGGAAAGCACAGAGGTCATAAGTGGCATCATTTACGATGTTACTTGGATTAACGAGGATGGAAAGTTCGTAACGACTCCAGAATATCCGCCCCATGCTTGGTTCGAAGCCGTCGTAAACGCCATTGTTCACCGCTCATATAGCTTCAGCGGATCAGAAGTATTTGTGAAGTTTTTCCCCGACCGGATGGAAGTTGAAAGCCCCGGTGGCTTCATTCCGCCGGTGAACGAAAAGACAATTTACGAGGTTCGCGCCGCTAGAAATCACAACCTGATGGATGCCATGCGCTATCTCGGATACGTCCGCATGGCCCGTGAAGGGGCACGCCGCATTCGCGCAAGCATGAAGGATTTCAATCTTCCCGACCCTCAATGGAAGCAGGAAGCGGTCCACGGTGTGGTGGTGCGTGTAACTTTACATAACGATCACGCCAGTCGTAAGCGCGCCACAGATACCGAGGTTGCCCATCATTTCGGGGTTGAAACTTGGAAGCTGCTTCAGGAGCACGAAATCAAAATCTTGGCGTACGCCTACCGCAACAAGCGTATTCAAGTTTCAGAAGCTGCGCGCGTGACCGGGCGGACTTGGCATACGAGTAAAAAGGATTTGGAGCGCTTGACCCGGGGGGGGCACCTGACCTTCCACGCCGGAGAATACGAGCGCGATCCCAAGGCTCATTACACTCTGACGCCAAAAACCTCCTCCTGAAACCCCAAAGGGGCCGCAGCGTGAGCCGCGACCCCTTTGGCGGAACAGGTGAGATTCGAACTCACGAAGGGTTTCCCCTTAGCCGATTTTGAGGCGGCCGGTTTCAACCACTCACCCACTGTTAAATCAAATCTGGTGCCGACATCTGCACCTGTCAAGCCGCCGACCTGTTCAGTCAAGATGATAATTCCCCCCGAGGGGAGGGCGGGACGGTGGAGCCTTTCATATCACTTCTCTGCCGGGACGAAGAGAGAGCCTGTTACCGCTTCGCCATCGTGATCGAGCACCACATGCTCGCCGACGACGCGGGCGCGGCCTTCGACCACGAGCTTCAGCGCCAGCGGATAGAGCTTGTGCTCGGCCTCGAGAATGCGCGCGGCCAGCGTCTCCGCATTGTCACCGGGCAGCACGGGCACGGCGGCCTGCGCGACGATGGGGCCTTCGTCCATTTCCGGCCGGACGAAATGCACCGTGCAGCCGGTGATCTTCACGCCCGCATCGAGCGCACGCTGATGGACATGCAGTCCCTTGAAGGCGGGCAGAAGGGAAGGGTGGATGTTGAGCTGACGGTCGCGCCACTTGTCGACGAAACCGTCCGTGAGAATGCGCATGAAGCCGGCATTGCAGACGAGCTCGACGCCCGCATTGACAAGCGCGCGGTCGAGTTCGGCGTCGAAGGTTTCGCGCGTCGAGAATTCCTTGTGGTCGATGACGAGCGTGGGGATGCCGGCGGCTTCGGCAACCGCCAGTCCGCCCGCGCCCGGCCTGTTGGAAATCACGAGCGCGATACGCCCACGAAAACCCGGCTCCTCGCAGGCCTCGATCAGCGCCTTGAGGTTCGACCCACGGCCGGAAATGAGAACGCCGATCCTCACGCCTTGCTGCCCAATGCGCCTTTCACGCTGACGCGGGGTTTGCCCGCAGCCGCCTCCGTGAGACGTCCGATGCAGTGGACGGTTTCACCGGCCTCGGCGAGCGCGTCCGCGACCTCAAGCGACTGGTCCTCGCGCACGACGACCACCATGCCGATGCCGCAGTTGAAGGTGCGGCCCATCTCGCCATCTTCGAGCCCGCCCAGTTCCATCAGCCAGCGGAAGACCGGCGGCATCGCCCATGAGGCGCCGTCGATCTCGACCGCGACGCCCTCCGGCAGCACGCGGGGAATGTTCTCGACGAAACCGCCGCCGGTGATATGCGCCATGGCCTTGACGGCTCCGGTCTCGCGGATCGCCTTCAGCATCGCCTTCACATAGATGCGCGTGGGCGTGAGGAGCGTCTCGCCGATGCTGGCGCCGTCGCCATGCGGGAAGGGAGCGGAGTAGGAGAGGCGGTTGTCCTCGACGATCCGGCGGACGAGCGAATAGCCGTTCGAATGGAAGCCCGAGGATTCGAGACCGAGCAGCACGTCGCCCGGCGCCACGTCGCCCCGGGGCAGGATCTTGTCGCGCTCGACGGCGCCGACCGCGAAACCGGCGAGGTCGTAGTCGCCCTTGGCATACATGCCGGGCATTTCCGCCGTCTCGCCGCCGATCAGCGCGCAGCCCGCCTGACGGCAGCCCTCGGCGATGCCCGCCACCACGTCGCGGGCCACATCCACATGGAGCTTGCCGGTCGCGTAATAGTCGAGGAAGAAAAGCGGCTCGGCGCCCTGCACCACGAGGTCGTTGACCGACATGGCGACGAGGTCGATGCCGACCGTATTGTGGATGCCGGCTTCGATGGCGACTTTGAGCTTGGTGCCGACGCCGTCATTCGCCGCCACCAGGACCGGATCCTTGAAGCCGCAGGCGGCGAGGTCGAAGAGCCCGCCGAAGCCGCCCAGGGCGGCATCCGAGCCTGTGCGCCTGGTGGAGGCCGCCAGCGGGCCGATGGCGCGAACCAGTTCGTTGCCGGCGTCGATATCGACGCCCGCCCCGGCATAGCTATAGCGGTTCGGACGGTCCTTCGGGGGGGTGGGGGCCATGTCGCTCTCTAAGGGACTCGGTTGGGCTGCGGAGCGCACAAATCACCCGAAATCGCCCCCCGGCGCAAGAGAAAGGCGAAAAAGCCCGGAGCGCCGCCTTCGCGCTCGCGCCGCGGTGCTATAGTGTGCGGCGCGGCGGCAGGGGGAATCGCCGAATATCGAGACGTATCAAGGGTCTATCCATGATTTCTGCCTTCAGGCTTCTGCGTGCGCCGCTGTGCGCCCTTGCTCTCGCCACCCTTCTGGCCACCCCTGCGGCCGCTGCCGACGTCTTCACCGTGCGCGGTGTGCATGTGGACAAGACGGCCGAGAGCGCCACGGCTGCCCGCAGCGCCGCCCAGGTCGAGGGGCAGCGCCTCGCACTGACCGCCATGATGAAGAAGCTGACCCTGCCGGACGACTGGGCATCGCTTCCCGCTGTCGACGATGCCACCGCGCAGAATGCGGTGCGCGGCTTTCAGGTGGCGAGCGAGAAGACCAGTTCCACCCGCTACATCGCCGAGATGATCGTGAGCTTCCAGCCGGAGGCGGTGCGCCGGCTGCTGCGCGGCGCGGGTATTCCTTTCGCCGAGACGCAGGCCCGGCCCGCCCTCCTTCTGCCCGTGCTCCGGCGCGACGGGAAGCTTGTCCTTTGGGAGGAGAACAATCCCTGGCGCGATGCCTGGGCGTCGCTTCGCCCGGCAGATGAACTGGCGCCGCTGATCCTGCCCATCGGCGAAATCATGGAAATGAGCGCGGTGCCGGCGGAGACGGCCGTCTCGGACAGCGAAGAAGCCAGGACGGCGCTTTCGGACCTCGCCGCGAATTACGGCGCCTCCGAGGTGGTCGTGGCGGTGGCGGCGCTCGGCGCCGACGGCACGCTGCAGGTGACGCTGACGCATCGCGGCGGCGCGGCGCCTTCCGAACCTCTGAACGGCACATATCGAGCGGAGGGCCGCGACCTGCCCCAACTGATGACTGCCGCTGCTGCGGACATGCTGAGCGGCATCGCGGTTCAGTGGAAGCGCCAGATCATCGTTCGCGACGGCAAGCTCTCGACGCTGACGGTGCAGGCCGATTTCGCGACCCTTTCCGAATGGGAGACGATCCGGAAAGGACTGACCTCGACGCCCCTCGTGCAGGACATGGAAGTGGCCGGCATTTCTCCGCGCGGCGCGGAAATCCGCATCTCGCACAAGGGCAGCACCGACATGCTGGCGCTCTCGCTCGCGCAACAGAACGTCACCCTGTCCGACCGGAGGGCGCCGCCGGCCGAAGGAGCCGCGCCCGTGGAAGACGATGTGGCACCCATGGGTTCCGCAGCCGTCCGTTCCGCGCCGCGCTGGCGCCTCAGCGTCCGGCAATAGCCGATGGAAAGGGAGCCCCTCGCATGAGCATGCAACGGCAGATCGCCATATGGGCGGCCGTCATCGCCGTGTTCATCATCGTGCTCTGGCTGCTCAAGGGCATTCTCCTGCCTTTCGTTGCCGGCATGGCGATTGCCTATTTTCTCGATCCCCTGGCCGACCGGCTGGAGGAATACGGTCTCTCGCGCGGCGCGGCGACGGGCGTCATCACGATCACCTTCATCCTCATTGCGGTCGTTCTGCTGATCGTGCTGGTCCCGGTCCTCTACAACCAGCTCATTGCACTCATCGAACTGGCGCCCACGGTGCTGCAACGCGGGCAGGAATTTCTGCTCAAGGTCGGAGACGGACGGATCGGCCGCCTGCTGGGCGTGCAGGGGCCCGATGTCGAGCGGGCGATTTCGGAAAATCTCAGCGGCTCGTTCGACTGGCTGGTGAACATCGTCACGTCGCTCGGTTCGCAAGGATTGCAGATCGTCGGCCTCGTCTCGCTCGTCGTGGTGACGCCGGTCGTTGCCTTCTACATGCTGCTCGACTGGGATCGCATGGTGGAGCGCGTCGATACGCTGCTGCCGCGCGATCATCAGGAGACGATCCGTCAGCTCGCCCGTGACATCAACACGGTTCTCGAAGGTTTCGTGCGCGGGCAGGTCATTGTCTGCCTCGTTCTCGGCTTCATCTATGCCGTGGGCCTGACGCTCGCCGGCCTGAAGTTCGGCCTCGTCGTCGGTATCATCGCGGGCATCATCAGTTTCATTCCCTATCTCGGCACGATCCTCGGTTTCATCGTCGGCGTCGCCCTGGCGCTCTTCCAGTTCTGGCCGGATTATTTCCAGATCGGCCTGGTGGTCGGCGTCTTCGCCATCGGCCAGTTCATCGAGGGGAATTTCCTCTCGCCGAAGCTGGTCGGGAACCGCGTCGGCCTGCATCCCGTCTGGGTCATGTTCGCCATTTTCGCCTTTGCGGCCCTGTTCGGGTTCGTCGGCGCGCTGCTCGCATTGCCGGTTGCCGCCGCGCTCGGCGTCCTCGCCCGTTTCGGCATCGCGCAATATCGCCGGAGCCAGCTCTATCTCGGCGCCTCGCCGGGCAACGCCATCCCTCCGCGCGACACCGACAGCTAGCCATGATCCGGCAGCTCGTTCTCGAACTCGGCCACCGCCCGGCATCGGGCAGGGAGGATTTTCTCGTCGCGCCTCCCAATGAGGCGGCCGTCGCGCTGATCGATTCATGGCCGGACTGGCCGGACCGCATCGTCGCGCTTTCGGGGCCTGAAGGCAGCGGCAAGACGCATCTCGCCGAAGTGTGGCGCGCGGCATCGGGCGCGGTCACGGTGACGCCGGCGGAACTCGACACTGCCGGTATCCCGGCGCTGGTTGCGCGCGGCAACCTGATCCTCGAAGACCTCGCGGCCCTCGGGAGCGACGGCGAACGCGCGCTCTTCCACCTCGTCAATCTTGTAAGGGCGGAGGGCGCCTCGCTCCTCATCACCTCGCGTGTGCCGGTCGCGCGGCTGCCTCTCACCTTGCCGGATCTCGTCTCGCGCCTGCGGGCCGTGCCTCAGGCCGAACTGGGGCCTCCGGACGATGCGCTTCTGACGGGCATCCTCGTGAAGCTCTTCGACGACCGCCAGCTCCGCGTGACGCCGCAGGTCGTCGCTTACCTCGCAAGCCGCATGGAACGATCCGTCGCCGTGGCGCGCGATATCGTGGCCGAACTCGACCGCGCCTCCCTCTCCGGCAAGCGGCCGGTCACGGTGCCCCTGGCCGCGGAAATCCTCGGCCGGGACTGAGCCGGGAGCAAACGTGAGCGCGCAGTCATGACTCAGTCATATGTTTGTCATAATATTAAGCGATAGCAGAGGCTTGTTGCCTCTTTTGCAGAAGTGATCTCATGACCTCCGCCCCGCAGAGCCCCGCCGTCGAGCCTGCCGACCAGGAGCCGGTTTCTCCCGCTGTGGAGACGCCGCCGATGCGTCACGACAATCCCGACCGCTTCATCAATCGCGAAGCGTCCTGGCTCGCCTTCAACATGCGCGTGCTGGAAGAGGCGCAGAACACGAACCACCCGCTGCTCGAACGGCTCCGCTTCCTGTCGATCTCCGCATCGAACCTCGACGAGTTCTTCATGGTCCGCGTGGCCGGCCTTCGCGG
>JACIYQ010000183.1 GCA_014359855.1 Parvibaculum sp. | reverse complement strand
CTCCATTCAAACGCCGAATCCAGACGGACCCCGCCCATGCGCGCCGAGACGCAGACCCTCGCCGATGAAATCAAGCAGTCGCTCGCGCTGCTGAGGAGGCATCTTTGACTGGGATGCTGCCCTCCGGCGCTTCGATGAGCTGACGGCGAAAGCCGAAGATCCCGGCTTCTGGAACGATCCCGAGAAGGCGCAAGGCCTGATGCGCGAGCGCACGCGCCTCGAGGGTGCGATTGCCCGCTACCGGCACCTCGAAGCCGCTCTCAACGACAATCTCGAACTGATCGAAATGGGCGAGGCCGAAGGCGACGAGGGGATCGTCGCCGAAGCCGAGGCCGCGCTCAAGGCCGCGCACGCCGAGGCGGCGCAAGCCGAGATCGAGACGCTGCTCTCCGGCGAGGCGGATGCGAACGACACCTATGTCGAAGTCCATGCGGGCGCCGGCGGCACGGAGAGCCAGGACTGGGCGCAGATGCTGCTCCGCATGTATACGCGCTGGGCGGAGCGCAAGGGCTACAAGGTCGAGCTCGTCGAGCGCCATGACGGCGAAGAGGCGGGCATCAAGTCGGCGACCATCGTCGTCAAGGGCCACAATGCCTATGGCTGGCTGAAGACGGAGTCGGGCGTGCACCGGCTGGTGCGCATCTCGCCTTACGACAGCGCCGCGCGCCGCCACACCAGCTTCTCCTCCGTCTGGGTCTATCCGGTGGTGGACGATCGCATCGACATCCAGATCAACGAAAGCGATTGCCGCGTCGACACCTATCGTGCGTCCGGCGCGGGCGGCCAGCACATCAACAAGACCGACAGTGCGGTCCGCATCACGCATATCCCGACCAACATCGTCGTCGCCTGCCAGAACGAGCGCTCGCAGCACAAGAACCGCGCCGCCGCCTGGGACATGCTGCGCGCCCGGCTCTACGAGCTTGAGCTGCAGAAGCGCGAAGAGGCCGCCGCCGTCGAGGAGGCGGGCAAGAAGGATATCGGCTGGGGCCACCAGATCCGCTCCTATGTCCTCCAGCCCTATCAGATGGTGAAGGACCTGCGCACCGGCATTGAAAGTCCGGACCCCGATGCCGTGCTCGGCGGCGATCTCGATCCCTTCATGGCCGCGGCCCTTGCCGCCCGCGTCCATGGCGGCGCCGAAGCCGTCGAGGACATCGAGTAGGGCGGGGCGCATTCTTCTTCCCTTTGCCTCCCCCTCGCGGGGAGGCGGGATCGCGGAACGCGATCCGGTGGGTGGGGGGGGGCTGTCGAGGTGGACGAGGGGCGATCGCTTTTCGTCTCCTTCCCCGTCTCTCAATTCATGTCCCGTTCCGGCACATTCCCGAGCACGCGCGGGTGCACATCGCGGCGCCCCCCTCCCGCAGCGGGACTCGTCTCCGCAGGGCCGGGCAGGGCGCGCGCGATATCCCCGGCGCGGGGATAAACCAGCGCTTCATGACGTTTCGATGACATTTCGATGACAGCCGGCCGAGGATAGCGGGAAAACGGCGGATTCCGGCCGGTTTTCACTGGCCGCGCATTCGTCACGGTTCCGCAACGAAAGAGGCCGGAGACATGCGTCCCCGGCCTCTCTTCCCCCCGGAATTTTTCGCGGTTTACTGCGCCGCCGGCCGCTTCACGACCACGCCGCCATCGTTCACGACGACCGGGCTGTCATTGCCGGCCGTGGGGCGGGGGGCCGCGCGTGGGCCGTCGCCGAGCGGTCCGCCTGCGGCCTGCGCCGTGGGCCGTGGGGGCGATGTGCGGGCGGTCGAGCCTGCCTGCTGGCTGATCGGATCGTCGGAATGGCGGCAGTTTCCTTCGAAAAAAGCGCCTGTTTCCACGGCCAGCGCCTCATGCAGGATGTCGCCTTCGACATGGCAGGTGGAGGCGAGCTGAACGCGCCGTCCCCGGATCGTACCGACGACGCGGCCGCGGATCACGATGTCGTCCGCCACGATCTCGCCGGTAATCGAAGCCTTCTCGCCGATTGTCAGCGACTGGC
The DNA here is from genome assembly GCA_014359855.1 of Parvibaculum sp. Lineage (GTDB taxonomy): Bacteria > Pseudomonadota > Alphaproteobacteria > Parvibaculales > Parvibaculaceae > Parvibaculum. The sequence continues at coordinate 319 of JACIYQ010000183.1, read as the reverse complement.
TGCGAATGTCGCCTTCCACGGTGCCGTCGACCTGGATGTCGCCGGTCGCCGTCAGGTTGCCATGCACCACCAGATCGTTGGAAATGATCGACGGTGCCGTCCGTGTGTTGGGCCGCCGTCCGCCGCTCGGGGTGCTCACGGGAGCCGGGGCAGCCGGAGCCGCCTTGGAGTCTGTGTCTTTATCCTTGCTTCGCGAAAACATAATGCCCTGCCTCAATGAACTTGGAGGGGTTGCGAACGATACCGTCGAACCAGACCTCATAGTGAAGATGGGCCCCGCTGCTGCGGCCGGAGGACCCTACTCTGCCGATAGTCTCCC
>JACIYQ010000182.1 GCA_014359855.1 Parvibaculum sp. | reverse complement strand
CCGCCTTTTTCGATGATGGCGACAACCGACGGCTCGTTCAGCACGATCCCCCGCCCCTTCACATAGACCAGGGTGTTCGCCGTGCCGAGATCGATTGCCATATCGGCAGAGAACATGCCGAGCAGACCGGAAAGCATGCTTATCCTATTCCTTTGACAGAGCGCCGCCGGAAACGACAGACGTTTCGGCCGCAGTTGAGAATGCGCCACTTGAGGTGGCTTTTTTGTTAAGGCGCGTCCGGATATCGGCCGCCAGCACATGTGAAAGGCGGGAAGGTCGCTTGCCCCTCATCGTTCCCCCGACGGCGCGACAGCCGTTCAAGCCCCGGCTCCGTCTGCTGGATGAATCTCACTGATTCTCAGCCTACGAACGATCTGCGACGAAACTGAGGCAAAGCCGCCCTCCGCTTCGTCCATACGTGCCGTCTTTGCATGGACCGCAAAAATCATCGCCTGTCCTGTTTGCAGGTCTCGAACCAGAATGCTGCGGACGTAGCCCCGGAACCCACGCTGGCGCTTTCCCGGCTAACGCGGCGCTAACCATAGCGGCCGGGAAACTAAGGGTACGTTAAGGCTATCCGATCCCGCATCAGCACAAGATTTTTACGCTGAAACCTCGCGCAATGGCAATGGCCTGATCTGAATTTCCACGGATTTTCAATGGTTTGGACGAGGCCGGGGCATGAGCTCACGCACCTCGTGATCGCGCCCTTCGAGGGGGGAGCGGTGTCGCTTAACCGCGTCCACAACGAATTCCATAACGGCCCGAACGTGAGCAAGCTGGGCAAGATCGTTGCGTGTCATCAACCACATCTCCAGCGACCCGAGCGTGTCAGGTCCAAAAACACGTTCGAGGCCGGTTTCGACATCGCCAACCATGCAAGGCAGCGCCGTCAGACCCAGCCCCTGGCGCGCCGCCTCGGCACGCGCCGAAACGCTTGAAGAGCGCAAAGCGATTCGCGCCGATTTTTCTGCACGCGAGAACCACCAGACAGGACCGAGCGGTGTTTCCCCACGCGGGAAGCCGATGAGGTCGTGAGCTCCAATGTCCTGCATCTGAAGTGGCCGGCCGCGCGTCTCGAGATAACCGGGCGAGGCGTAGAGCCCGTAGGCCATGTCGCCGAGCTTTCGCATCAGCATGTCGCCCTGCGTGGGCCGGGCGAGGCGGATCGCAATGTCGACGTCCTTCAGGGGATTGCCGATCCGCGGTGCCTGGCCGATGGCGGTAAGTCGCGGATCTGTAAGGATTTCCAGCTCAAGCCCGGGATGTTCGCGCCGGAAGGCCGGATACTCTGCGGCAAGAAGAAAGGTGGCGACGGTCTCGCCCGCCGCAAGCCGGACAGAACCTTCGGCGCCCTCGCCCGTAGCTGCAAAATCACGCGGAAGCGCGGAAAGCCGCCGATCCACGGGCTCCAGCGCCTCGACGAGCTTCTCGCCGGCGGCGGTGAGGCGGTAGCCGGTGCGCTCGCGTTCGAAGAGGCGGGCGCCGAGATCGTCCTCGAGGGAGGCCACGCGGCGCAAAACCGTCGTCGTATTGACGCCAAGCTGCTGGCCGGCGCCGGAAAGGCTGCCCGCCCCGGCAACAGCCAGAAAGAAGCGCAAATCGTCCCAGTTCATCTGCGTCCTGCCTCCGGCAAATGGTCGGGAGATTGCAGGATAGCGGCAGCGGCGCACCGTTTAAATGCGAAAAAGCAAAGGATGATTTGCAAAATTCGCGAGGATAAACCTGGCCGACCGTCACGCTAATGCAATAAAAACGTCACATAAGCCCCGTAGCCGAGCAGAAGAAGGAGCGCCGCCACCCGCCCGATCCGCCTGCCCGACCAGGCGAAGACCATGAACAGGATCGAGGCGGCGGCCATGACCCAGATGTCGAAGGAGGCGATATCCCCGGGAACGGAAACGGGCTTCACCGAGGCAACGACACCGGCGATACCGAACACGTTGAAGATGTTCGAGCCGACGACATTGCCGATGGCGATATCCGCCTGGCGTCGAAGGGCGGCGAGGACGGAGGTCGCAAGCTCCGGCAACGAGGTGCCGACAGCGACGATGGTGAGCCCGACGATGGAATCGGAGATACCGAACCCGGTGGCGATCTCGACCGCACTGCCGACAAGGAGCGAGGCACCGGTGACGAGCGCGATGAGCCCGCCTGCCGCCATGACGATTTCGATGACGAGGCTCATCGGATGGCGGGCCTTGAGAAACTCCGCCTCGGCGGCATGAAGCTCCCCCGCCCCGTCCTGGCCCTTCTTGTCCGCCCGGTAGGTATAGACGAGATAGAGCGCGAGGACGGCGAGGAAGGCGAAACCGGCAAGCCGCGAGAGTTCGCCGACGAGACAGACCACGACAAACGCCGCGGCGGCAATGAGCATCATCGCGCCGTCGCGCTTCAGCACGTCGCGGTCGCAGACGAGCGGGAAGATGAGGCCGGACGCGCCGAGAATGAGGAGGATGTTGGCGATGTTCGAGCCGACGACATTGCCGACGGCGATACCCGGATAGCCTCGAAACGCGCCTTCGAGGCTTGCCACGAGTTCCGGCGCCGAGGTGCCGAAGCCGACAAGGGTGAGCCCGATCAGGAAAGGCGAGACGCCGATGCGCGCCGCAAGCGCCGCCGCACCCTTGACCAGGAATTCAGCACCGCCGAGGAGCAGAAGAAGCCCGAGCCCGAGATAGAAGAAGGTCAATCCTTACTCCCGACGCAACAGCCAGAAGACCTGGCGCGGAAAACATGGCGCATAAGATACTCCGTTGCGAGAGGCAGGAAGCCTCCCAGCAAGATTTATTTCGCGCCGGGAACAGGCCTGACGCTGTCCGCCGCCTGCTTTGCCAGTTTCCGCGCCTCGTCCGTATCGGCGGCACGTGCAAGCGCGACGCCCATGCGGCGGCGCTCGAAGGATTCCGGCTTGCCGAAAAGACGGAGATCGGTACCGGGCAGCGACAGCGCCTTCTCGACGCCCTCGAAGGCGATGCCCTTCTCCTCGAGCCCGCCATAGATGACGGCGGAGGCGCCGGGCGAAATCTGGCCGACGGTCACGGGAAGCCCGAGGATCGCGCGGGCATGAAGCGCAAACTCGCTCTGGTATTGGGTGATGAGCGTGACGAGGCCGGTGTCGTGCGGGCGCGGCGAAACTTCCGAGAACCAGACTTCATCGCCCTTCACGAAAAGCTCGACGCCGAATATGCCCCTGCCGCCCAGCGCGCCGGTGACCCGCCCCGCGATGTCGCGCGCGGAGGCGAGCGCCCTGTCGCTCATAACCTGCGGCTGCCAGCTCTCGACATAGTCGCCCTTCACCTGGCGATGGCCGATGGGCGCGCAGAAGAAGGTTTCGACCTCACCGCCGGCACCCTTCGCACGCACCGTGAGTTGCGTGATCTCGTAGTCGAAATCGACGAGCCCCTCGACAATGACGCGCGGCGCCTCGACGCGCCCGCCCGCCATCGCGTAATCCCATGCAGGCTGAATGTCGTCCGGGCCGTTGAGCAGGCTCTGTCCCTTGCCGGAGGACGACATGACGGGCTTCACGAAGCAGGGAAAACCAATGCCCGCCGCTATTGCCTCTTTCAGTTCGGCAGCCGTCGAGGCGAAAGCGTAAGGTGATGTCGGCAGGCCGAGTTCTTCGGCCGCGAGGCAGCGGATACCCTCGCGGTTCATGGTGAGCTGCGTCGCCCGCGCGGTCGGGATCACTTGCGCGAGACCGTCCGCCTCGATGCGCGCAAGCTCGTCCGTCGCAATGGCCTCGATCTCCGGCACGATGAGATGCGGCCGCTCCTTCTCGACCAGCGCGCGGAGCGCCTTTGCATCCGTCATGGCAATCACATGGGAACGGTGCGCCACCTGATGCGCCGGCGCGTTCGCATAGCGGTCGACCGCGATCACCTCGACGCCAAGCCGTTGCAGCTCGATCACCACTTCCTTGCCGAGCTCGCCGGAGCCGAGAAGCATGACGCGGAAAGCGGATGGGGAAAGCGGCGTGCCGATGCGCATGGAGCCTCCGAAAGGTTGGTTGGGGGCGGGTTTAGCACATCGGAGAGAGGATGTGACACGTCACCAATCCGTCATTGCGAGGACTGCGAGGCGAAGCCGAAGCAGGACGAGCAATGACGACCGGGGTCTTGCGCCGCGCCCTACAACCTGATTACACTTGAACAATTATTCAACTGACGAGAGACACATGGGCGCCGCCCCTCGCCGCGCGCCTTCCCCGCGAGGCCGCCCCGCATCGAGTACGACAGCGGCGACGTCCTCCGCCGCGTCGCACTCTCCAGTTCATATGTCAGTTTTAAAAACCGTATCTGGCGCGTTCCAAGAGCCTTCGCCGGCGAGCAGGTCGCCATCAGGCCCGCAGAGCGCGACGGCCTCTATCGCATCTGCTTCGGCGCAACACAGATTGCCTCCATCGACCTCAAACGCCCTCGCCAGACCTCTCAGGAGGGGTAACCTATGTCCCCGAACAGGTGTCAACCATGTCCCCGGTCCATACACCCTCGGGGAGGGTGGGAAGAGAGGCCGGTTGCCCGGCGGCGTCATGCAGCCCATATAGATATTCGCGACAGCGTTCTTTTCCGGGAGGTTCCATGACCGACATCAAATCCGGCAAACCCGACATGGCGGATGACGAGTGGCGGCAGAAGCTGACGCCCGAGCAGTATGAGGTCACGCGCTGTTCGGCGACCGAACGGCCGTTTACCGGCCCCTGGCTCGCCGAGAAGCGCGAGGGCACGTTCGTCTGCGTCTGCTGCGGCTCAGAGCTTTTCCGTTCCGACACGAAATATGAAAGCGGCTCCGGCTGGCCGAGCTTCTTCGATGCGATCGAACCGGGCGCCATCGCCACGAAGGAAGATGTCAGCCGTGGCATGCGGCGCATCGAAATCCTCTGCGCTAAATGCGATGCGCATCTCGGCCATGTGTTCCCGGACGGACCGCAGCCGACGGGCCTGCGCTACTGCACCAATGGGCATGCGCTGGATTTCAGACCGGACGACACGTCGGAGAAATGATCTTTCGGGGCGAGCGCGAGCGACGCAACTCAGGAGCGGCAAGCGCCGAGGTTGCGGCCCCTGGATTGCTTCATCCTGCTTCGGCTTCGCCTCGCAGTCCTCGCAATGGCGGTATTTCTCCATTTCCGTCATCAACCCGCGCCTGGAAAGCCTATCCCAAATGAAACTCACGCCACCCGCCAGCGCACCGCGCGCCGAAAAACGGCCCGCGCCCGATACGCATCACGGCATCCGACGCATCGACGATTACGCCTGGTTGCGCGACGAGAACTGGCGCGAGGTGATGCGCGATCCCGGCGTGCTCGACAAGGACATCCGGACCTATCTCGAAGCCGAGAACGCCTATACGGACGCGGCGCTCGCGCCTGTTGCCGAATTGCGCGAGACGCTGTTTGCCGAGATGAAGGGGCGGATCAAGGAAGACGACAGCTCGGTGCCCTCGCCCGACGGCGCTTTCGCCTATTACACGCGCTTCGTGGAAGGGGCGCAGCATCCGCTGTTCTGCCGCCGGCCTCGTGATGCAGAAGGGGGCGGCGAGGAGGACGGCGAGGAGGTGATCCTCGACGCGAACCGCGAAGCGGAGGGCGAAGCCTATTTCAAGATCGGCGATGTGGACCACGCGCCGGCGCACCGGCTCGCGGCATGGTCGGCCGACCGCAAGGGATCGGAATATTTCACCGTCCGCTTGCGCGATCTCGACACGGGCAAGGATCTCGACGACGAGGTGCCCGATACCTCGCCCGGCATCGCCTGGGACGCCACGGGCGAAAGCTTTCTCTACACGCAGGTGGACGAAGAGCACCGCCCGCTCAAGGTCTTCCGTCATGTCGTGGGCACGCCAGCGAGCGAAGACAAGCTCGTCTATGCGGAGAAGGACGAAGGTTTCTTCGCCGGCGTGGGCAAGACGCAGAGCGGCAAGTGGCTCGTCATCTCCGCCCATGACCACCAGACGAGCGAGATCTATTTGATCCCGGCGGACGCGCCCGCCACGCCGCCGAAGCTCGTGGCGCCGCGCGAGGACGGCGTCGAATACGATATCGAACACGACGCGCCGCGCGGACGCTTTCTCATTCTCACCAATGCGGAGGGCGCGGAGGACTTCAAGATCGTGGAGGCGCCGGAAGAAGCGCCCGGCCGCGAGAACTGGCGCGACCTCGTTCCCCACCGGCCCGGCACGCTGGTGCTGCATCACGTCGCCTATCGCGACTTCCATGTGCGGCTCGAACGCCGCGACGGGCTGCCGCGCATCGCGGTGCGCCGGATCGCGGACGGGGTGGAACACGAGATCTCGTTCGACGAAGAAGCCTATGACCTCAACATGGGCGCGGGCTTCGAATACGAGACGGCCGCTTTACGCTTTTCCTACAGCTCGATGACGACGCCGGCGGAAGTCTACGATTACGACCTCGAAACGCGCGAGCGGACGTTCCGCAAGCGGCAGGAAGTGCCTTCGGGACACAACCCGGCGGACTATGTGACGCGGCGCATCTTCGCCACGGCGGCGGACGGCGAGCAGGTGCCGATATCGCTCGTCTACCGCCAGGGGCTCGCGCCCGACGGCAGCGCACCCTGCCTGCTCTATGGCTATGGCTCCTACGGGATCAGCATTCCGGCCTCCTTCTCGACCACCTGCCTGTCGCTCGCCGATCGCGGTTTCGTCTATGCGATCGCGCATATTCGCGGCGGCAAGGAGAAGGGATATCGCTGGTACAAGGAAGGAAAGCTTCTCAAGAAGCGCAATACCTTTACCGACTTCATCGCGGCCGGCGAACATCTGGCGAAGGAAGGCTTCACCGCGCGTGGCAATATCGTCGCGCATGGCGGCAGCGCGGGCGGCATGCTGATGGGGGCGGTCGCCAACATGGCGCCGGACCTCTTCAAGGGGATCGTGGCGGAAGTTCCCTTCGTCGACGTGCTGGCGACGATCCTCGATGCGTCGCTGCCGCTGACACCGCCGGAATGGAACGAGTGGGGCAATCCGATCGAAAGCCGCGAGGCCTACGAATACATGGCCTCCTATTCGCCTTACGACAATGTGCGCCCCCAGGCCTATCCGCATATCTTCGCGCTGGGCGGGCTGACCGATCCGCGCGTCACCTATTGGGAGCCCGCGAAATGGGTGGCGAAGTTGCGCGAGGCCCGCACGAATGACGGCATCACGCTGCTCCACATCAACATGGATGCGGGACATGGCGGGGCTTCGGGACGTTTCGAGCGGCTGAAGGAAGTCGCGCGCGTGCAGGCCTTCGCGCTCGCCGTGACGGAGAAGGCCTGAGACACGGCAAGGCGCGGGCGCGATTTGGCTATTCCGTGCAACGGAATTAAGATGGCCCCGGAAAGCGGAGGAGGCCGATGCCGCGCTCGCAACCTGCAATCGAAGGCGTGCAGCCCGTGCTGCGCAGCCTCGCCGCGCGTCCGCCCCTCTGTATCCCGGAACCATTCCCCATCGATTTCGAGACGCGGCAAAGCCATTCGATCCTCCCTGAATTTGTTACCGATGAGGATAGCGGGCGCGGCGGGACAGGGCCGATTGCATGTCGGGGCATGAGCGGGCAGCATTGCGGGGCAACAGACGGGACCGACAGCCATGAATGCGCCGATGAAAGAGAGCCTCCCGCCCCTGCCCGCGCAGCCCGCGGGCGTGGCGTGGCCAACGGCAGGGTGGCCGGAAGGCGACCTGCCCGCCGGCACGGACAAGGCGCGATTTCAGCGGCTGATGGACCATGCTTTTGCGGCGGAAGCACCTGCCGATCTGGGCGAGACGCATGCGGTAGCCGTCATCAAGGGCGGCAGGCTCGTCCATGAACAATACTGGACGGGCTTCGGGCCGGATGTGACCTGTCCGTCATGGTCGAAGGGAAAGAGCATCACGCAGGCGCTTGCCGGCATTCTGGTCAAAGACGGGAAGGTGGATATTCACGCGCCCGCCGATGTGCCGGAATGGCAGGAGGCGGGAGACCCGCGCCGCGCGATCACGCTCGATCTTCTGCTGCGCATGTCGAGCGGTCTTGCCTTTCGCGAGGATTACGAGCCCGAGCACCCCTCCGATGTGATCGAGATGCTGTGGGGCAAGGGCGAAAAGGACACGGCGCATTTCGCGGCTTCCTTCCCGCTCGAACACGAGCCAGGCAGCCACTGGTCCTATTCGAGCGGCACCACGAATATCGTCAGCCGCACGGCGGCGCGGGCGGCGGGTGCTTTCGGGCCGGACTTCGAAGCCTTCATGCGCGAGCGCCTTTTCGATCCCATCGGCATGACGAGCGCGGCACCGAAATTCGACGAGGCGGGCACCTTCATCGGCTCATCCTTCTGCTTCTGCACACCGCACGACTTCGCCCGCTTCGGCTATCTCTATCTGCGGGACGGCATGTGGGAGGGCAGACGCATCCTGCCCGAGGGATGGGCCGATTATGCCCGCACACCGACATGGCAGCAGGCGGGCGTCGAGGAAGGCCCCTATGGCGCGCATTGGTGGCTCGGCCTTGCGGGACCGGGCAGCTTCTCGGCGAACGGATATGACGGGCAATATACGGTCGTCGTGCCGGAACTCGACATGGTGGTGGTGCGGCATGGCAAGACGCCGCTCGACGTGAAAGCCAACCCGAAGACGTGGATCGCCGACGTGGTAGACTGTTTCAGGACGGCATGAGGCCCGGCCCGCGATAAATACGGGGGCCAATTTTCATGCGGCTCGTGTAGACTGCCACGCGAATAACGGTACAGGGGCTTTTCCTTGGGCAGTATTGTCCGGTTTCCCGGCGATCTCATTACCGAGCACGACCGCCGGCGGCTGACCGCAGCCGCCGAAGGGTCGCCGTTCGACCTCGAATTCCGCAAGAACGCGCAAGGCGTTCTCGCCCCCTATCTCACACGCTGCGGGCATTTGCGGCCGAGCTTCCGGCTGAGGAAGACGCCCGAAGGCTGGGAAGCGATCGCGATGGGGACGGAAGACGCGGGCGCCGCAGCGGCGCGGGCGCGAAGCGCCGAAGACCTGTTCCGCGCGCTCTCGGCGCCGCCCCAGAAAGACTGAAAAGAAATGCTCCCGGAGGAGAAGTCCCATGAACGTCGTGCCCGGCATCGCAAAACCGGAAGATATCGGCCTCGATCCGTCGCGGCTCGCCTATATCCAGAATTACTTCCAGTCCTATGTCGACCGGGGCAAGATCGCGGGCTTTTCGACGCTCATCTCGCGCCATGGCGAGATCGCCCATTTCGAGGCGGCGGGCCAGCGCGACCGCGAACGTGCCCTTTCGATGGAGAAGGACACGATCTTCCGCATCTATTCGATGTCGAAGCCGATCACGAGCCTCGCGCTGATGATGCTCTACGAAGAGGGCCATTTTCAGCTGAGCCATCCGGTCTCGCGCTATATCCCCGCGTTCAAGAACCTCAAGGTCTGGGCGGGCGGCACGGCGGAAAAATACGAAACGAAGCCCTGCGACCGGGAAATGACGATCCGGGACCTGCTGACGCATACGTCGGGCCTCACCTACGGCTTCATGTATGAGCATCCGGTGGACGCGCTTTACCGCAAGGCGGGGATCGAGGGCGCGAACACCGTCGATCTCACGCTCAAGGAGATGGTCGAGGCGCTGGCCGGCATTCCGCTTCTCTTCTCGCCCGGCACGCACTGGAACTATTCCGTCTCGACCGATGTCTGCGGTCATCTGGTGGAGGTGCTTTCGGGACGGCCGCTCGACGAGTTCCTCGCCTCGCGCATTTTCGCGCCGCTTGGCATGAGCGATACCAGCTTCTTCGTGCCGAAGGAAAAGCTCCACCGCTTCGCGACCAATTATTTCCGCGATCCGAAGACGAAGAAGTCCGGCATCATGGATGTGGGCGACGAGACGAGCACCTATGCGAAGCCGCCGAAGTTTCTCTCGGGCGGCGGCGGGCTCACCTCGACCATCACGGATTACTGGCGCTTCTGCCAGATGCTGCTGAATGGCGGCGAGCTCGACGGCGTGCGCATCTGTTCGCCGAAGACCATCGAATTCATGACCGTGAACCACCTGCCCGGCGGCAAGACGATGAAGGAGATGTCGATCTCCTCCTTCAGCGAACTGGCGGCGGAAGGCTCGGGCTTCGGCCTCGGCTTCCAGGTGGTGCTCGACCCCGCCGACGCGCAGGCCGTCGGCTCGGCCGGCAATTTCTCCTGGGGCGGCGCGGCGTCGACCTATTTCTGGATCGATCCGGAGGAAGACCTGATCGCCATTTTCATGACGCAGCTCTATCCCTCCTCCACCTATCCGTTCCGGCCGCAACTGCAGCAGCTCGTCTACGGCGCCGTGTTCGAGTAACCACTCATCATGCCCCTCTGGATCCCACTGACAATTGCGGCTGCCTTCCTGCAGAACCTGCGCTCGACACTGCAGAAGCAGCTCACCGGCCAGATGCCGGCGATCGGCGCGACCTATGTGCGCTTCGCCTATGGCTTGCCGGTGGCGGCGCTTTACCTGTGGGGGCTCGCGGCTTTCGGCGATGCCGCGATGCCCGCACCGAACGGCGCCTTCTTCGCCTATGCCACCATCGGCGGCATCGCACAGATATGGGGAACGGTGCTGCTCGTCGCGCTTTTCGCGTATCGTAACTTCGCGGTGGGCACGACCTACTCGAAAACCGAGACGATCCAGACGGCGCTTTTCGGCATCGTGGTGCTGGGCGACCATCTGAGCGCCGGCGCCTTCGCCGCCATCCTCATTTCGCTCGCGGGCGTCGTCGCCATCTCGATCGCGCAGTCGCATCTCACGCTCGCGACCTTCTGGCGTTCGCTCGGGGAACGCCCGACGCTGATGGGGATTGGCTCGGGCGCCTGCTACGGCATTGCCGCCGTCTGCTTCCGCGCGGCCTCGCTGTCGCTCGAGGAGCCCGATTTCCTTCTTGCCGCCGCCTATACGCTCGTCGCCGTCCTCATCATCCAGACCGTTGCGATGACGGTGTGGCTGCGGCTGCGCCATCCGGACGAACTCATGGCCGCACTCCGCACCTGGCGGGTAAGCAGCCTTGTCGGTCTCGCGGGCGCGCTCGCTTCGATGGGGTGGTTCACGGCCATGACGATCCAGAATGCCGCCTATGTGCGCGCGCTCGGCCAGATCGAGCTTGTCTTCACCTTCATCTCCTCGCGCTTCCTGTTCCGCGAAAAGACGAATGCGCTCGAACTCACCGGCATTGCGCTGGTGATCGGCGGCATATTGCTGCTGATCTTCGCTCGCTAAAGGGGCATCGCTACCCCGGGGGCGCGGCTTGCGCCGGCCCCGGGGGGCGATGGGAATTTGCGGATACTCGAGCTGCCACAGCGTGGGGGGCAAGGAGTCGCCGGCAACTCATCCGCATCCACCGCGAGGGCACGCTCGGGTGCGCGCCAACGAGGATCGCCGAATATGAAGGCCGAAGCGGTAAGGGAGGACGGTCCGCCGCGAACATCCACACCAGGCAGTCAGTCACATCAGACTGGAGCAACTGTCGGGCATTGTCCGGCGGGGCTTGGGGGCAAACAAACCGGACGCAACCCGACAAAAAAAGTCTAGATCATATGACTCCACACGAAAAGCAGATTCGTCCGTAGACGCACCATCCTGTCCGGCCTGTCCCGGCACGGGACAAGCGTTAAAAACAGCATACAAAATATGTGTATGTTAATGAGGTACATCACCCGCGACGGCGGTGCGATGCATGACACGCAGATGACCGTCATAGCCGCCATCGGCGAAATGCAGCGTGCAGCGATTGTCCCACATGGTCAGCATGTTTGCGCGCCATTTGTGGCGGTATACGAATTCGTCGTGCGTCATGTGATTGTAGAGAAAACCGAGGATCGCCGCCGATTCCGCCTGTGTCATGCCGCCGATGCCGGCTGTGCAGACGGGGCTGACGAAGAGCGCCTTGCGGCCCGTCACGGGATGTGTACGGACGAGCGGATGCGGACAGGTTTTCTCCGCTTCCTCGCTGACAATGATTTTCATTGTCCGCGCTTCCGTCTCCTGCGCGAAGGCGATGTACCGCTCCGGCGTCAGCTTCCGATTGCGGAAGAAGCTCACGCCGAAGTCGCGATAGGCTGCGCGTGACGACCACCGTCACGCGGGAACCATCCGAGATCATCTTCGTGCCGCAACATGCGCTGGCCTGGGGAGGCGCGCGCGCACCGGTGACGCTGCCCATCCAACAGGAGGAGCTTGCCGAATTACTCGGCCTGTCGCGCAGACGGTGAACAATATCCTCAAGGATTTCGAGGCGGAGAAGCTCGTCAAAACCGGCTATCGCAGCATCAAGATCATCGACCCGGAGGGACTGCACCGGATCGCGACGTCGATGCAGGAATAGAAAAACCCGCACCGTTTCCGGCGCGGGTTTTCCAGATCGGCTTTCGGACGATTATCCGGCGGCCTGCGCCACCGAGATGCCGGCCATGCGGTTGAGGCGCGTGCGGATGATCTCCTCCGCCTCGCGGACCATGCGGGTCACGAGTTCCTGGCACGAGGGAATGTCGTGGATGAGGCCCTGCACCATGCCGGCCGACCAGATGCCGTAATCGGGATCGCCCTGCTCATAGACGACGCGGCCGCGGGCACCCGCGACGAGATGGGCGATGTCCTCGATCCTGGCGCCGCCCTTCTTCTCGATCTCGACGACTTCCTGGCTCACAGCGTTCTTTGCGACACGCGCGGTGTTGTGAAGCGTGCGGAAGATGAGGTCGGTGGAGCGCTCGTCATTGGCGACGATCTGTTCCTTCACCTTCTGGTGGATGGCGCTTTCCTTGGTGCACATGAAGCGCGTGCCCATGTTGACGCCTTCGGCACCCAGCGCCAGCGCGGCGACGAGGCCGCGCGCATCGCCGAAACCGCCCGACGCAACCATCGGAATCTTCACCTTGTCGGCGGCGGCCGGAATGAGGATGAG
>JACIYQ010000181.1 GCA_014359855.1 Parvibaculum sp. | reverse complement strand
AGCGCTGGCCGACCCGATGAAGAAAGCCCGCCCCGCCAAGCGCGCCAAACGCGACGACGCCGCGGCGGCTTGAGGCGCAGCCTCTCTTCCCACCCTCCCCATCCTTGGCGGCTTGTCCGCCAAGGCGGACAACATGTGGGAGGTCAAACCGCCAAAGGCGGTTTGGGGCGGGGGCGGACCGGCGGCAACGAAATCACTCGGTGACGGATGGCTTGCCCTGCCGCTCTGCGGCGTCGGAATAGACTTCTCCGTCGCGCCGTCCGATGCCTGTGACGCGCACTTCGATTGTGTCGTCCACCACCTTGTAGACGAGCCGGTAGCCGGCGCGTCTGAGCTTGATCTTGTAACAGTCGGGCATGCCGGAAAGCCGGTGCTTCTCCACGCGCGGTTCTTCAAGCCGCCGCTCGAGTATCTTTTTGAACTGTTGTTTGATGTCCGGCGAGAGCTTGCGCCATTCTTTCTTCGCGTCTTCGACGAAGCCGAGCCTATAGGTCATCGAGCTCGTCGAGCGTCACATGAGTGACGGGCTGGCCCTGCCGGGCGATGACCTTTTTCATGTCCTCGTAGTCTTCAAGCCGGTCCAGCATCGCCTCATAGGTTTCCGTATCGACGAGATAGGCGACAGGCTTGTTGTGACTGAGAATGGCCACGGCGCCTTCCTCCGCGGCGTCCTCGATCACGCGGGCGGGGCTGCGCTTCAATTCGCTGATGCTCGATACCTGCGAGGCGGCGATACGGGACATGATGGGCTCCTTTGCGCGCCATCTTAAGACCGATAAAGAGTACTCGCAATAGATAAATAATAAGTACTAGAAAAAGTACCTTTTCAGAGCGAATCCTCCCCGCCAAATCCCCGGCAAGACAAAAAACGAGAACAGGGCTAGAGATTTGGGGAAGCGAAACGAAAGTCCGGGCTCCCCCCTATGGCCTCCAACCCCATGAATATCGTCCGCTCGGCCGCGACCGTCGGCGGCACCACGCTGATAAGCCGCCTGCTCGGCTTCCTGCGCGACGTCATGGTGGCCGCCGCTCTGGGCACGGGGCCGGTGGCCGACGCCTTCTTCGTCGCCTTCCGCTTCCCCAACATGTTCCGCTCGATCTTCGCCGAGGGCGCCTTCAATTCGGCCTTCGTGCCCCTCTTCGCCAGGCGCCTCGAAGGCGAAGGGGAAGTGGCCGCGCGCCGCTTCGCCGAAGATGCGCTGGCCGTCCTCCTCGTCGCGCTCCTCGCGCTCACCCTGGTGGCGGAACTCGCCATGCCCTGGATCATGGTCGTCTTCGCGCCGGGCTTCTCGGACGACCCGCAGAAGTTCGAATGGGCGGTCGAGTTCACGCGCATCGCCTTTCCCTATCTCCTCTTCATTTCGTTGACCGCGCTGCAATCGGCGATCCTGAATTCGCTCGGCCGCTTCTTTCCGGGCGCCGCCGCGCCGGTCATGCTCAACATCACGCTCATCCTCGCGATCCTCTTTCTCGTGCCGCTGACGGACAATCCGGGCCGCGCGCTCAGCTGGGGCGTGGCGGCGGCGGGCGTCGTGCAGTTCCTCTGGCTTGCCGTTTCGCTCTGGCGGGCGGGCATGGTCCTGCGGTTGCGTATGCCCCGTCTCACGCCGGATGT
>JACIYQ010000180.1 GCA_014359855.1 Parvibaculum sp. | reverse complement strand
CCAGGGAATGACGCTGCCCGCCTCCGCCCCCTGCAGCATCGCCGTGCGCGCAAGTTCGGACCAGATGAAGGTCTCGTTCGGCGCATGGGCGGCCGCCTGCTTCAGATGGGCGAGCGCCGCATCGAGCGCGGCATCGTCGCCGTTCCTCGCCGCCCTGAGATCGAGCCGCGCAAGGCCGAGCGCGATGTCGCTGTCCGCGGGATGAATGGCAAGCGCCTCGCCGAAGCGCTGCCGCGCATCGGCAAACTCCGCCGCGGATAGCGCCTTCCCGTCCTCGATGGCTGCACCCGCCCGGCCGCCATCCGCACCGATAAGGCTATAGGCAACGGCCCTCGGTATCGCCAGCCCGCAAAGGAGGAGGCCGACGGCAAGGCAGAGACCAGCGCACACCGGGTGCGCCGAGCCCCGCTCAGTTGACATAGTACTTGCTGTAGCGGCTGTAGTAGTAGCCGCCATCGCCATAGCCGTAGCGCGCCTGCCTTGCCGTATCGACCATGGAGAGCACGGCGCCCGCGATCTTCGCATCGAACAGACGAAGCTCCTTGAGGGCGCTCTGCGCCGCATCGCGCGGGGTCTCGTTCCAGCGCACGACGAAGACGGTCTCGTCGGCGAGGCGTGAAAGGACGCGCGAATCCGACACCGGCAGGACCGGCGCGCTGTCGAGGACGACGAGGTCGTATTCGTCGCGAAGGCGCTGCAGCAGCAGCTTCATCTGCACGGAGCCGAGCACATCCGGCGGATTGGCCGTCCCCGTCGCGACGGGGATGATGTCGAGTTCGGACTTGTCGTCCTTCACGATGACCGCGCCGAGCTCGAGACGCTCGGCCAGAAGCTCGACAAGGCCTTCCTCCGGCCGCCCGAGGCCGAAGGCGCGATGGACGGAGGGGTGGCGAAGGTCGCAATCGACGAGCACGACCTTGAGGCCCGAGGCCGCCGCCGCCCGGGCGAAGCTCGCCGACGTCGTCGTCTTGCCTTCGGCGGGCAGCGCCGAGGTGAAGAGGATGATCTTCGGCGGGTTGTCGACATTGGAAAGCTGCAGCGCGCTGCGCAGGCTTCGGAGCGATTCCGAGAAGGCGGAGAGCGGCTTGGCGATCAGATAGTCCTGCGGCAACACGACCTTGCCGCCGGCGCCCTTTTCGGACGGCGTCGCGGGCAGCGACACGAGATGCGGCAGATGGAGCGTCTGTTCGACATCGCGCGCGGTCTGGAGGCCATTGTCGAAATGCTCGAGCAGGAAGGCGACGCCGCAGCCCAGCATGAGGGAGAGGACGAAACCGAGACCGGCGAAGAGCGTGGTGCGCGGGTAGGAGGCGGCCTGCGGAGCCACCGCCTGCGAGATGATGCGGGTGTCGGGCGTCTGCAGGCCCTGCTGCCCCGTCGTCTCCTTGAAGCGGTTGAGGAAGGCTTCGTAGACGGCGCGCGTGGCGGCGGCTTCGCGCTCCAGCTCGCGCAGCTGGATGAGCGCCTGATTGTCCTCGCCCGTCTCGCCCTTGATCTGGTTCAGATTGTCCCGCAGCGCGGAAACCCGCGTCTCGGCGACGGAGACATTGTTGGCAAGGCTCTCGATGATGCGCGAGACCTCGGCGGAGATCTGGCTGCCGATATCGCCCTGCTGCGCCTCGATATTGACGATGGCGGGATGGCGCGGCCCGTATTTGGCGGACAGGTTCGCCTTTTCGCGGGCAAGCTCCGCCTGTTTCTGGCGCAGGTCCGAGATCGTGCCGGAGGCCAGCACATCGGCGACGCTTTCGACGCTGCCGCCCTGGGCGCGGAGCTGGCGTGCGCGGTTGTACTTGGCCTGCGCCTCGGCGAGCGCGGCGCGGGCGAGAATGAGCTGCGCGTTGAGTTCGGAAAGCTGCTGCTCGGAGACGGTGACGCCCGACGATTCTTCGAGCCCGTGCTCGGAGCGATAGATCGCCACGGCGCGCTCGGCATCGGTGACCTGCGTCCGCAACTCGCCGAGACGTTCCGACAGCCAGGCGTTGGCCGTCCGCGTCGCGTCGAACTTCGCCTCGAGCTGATCGAGGACATAGGCATCGGCGATCGCATTCGCGATCCGGGCCGCCTTTGCCGGATCCTCGGAGATGAAAGAAATTTTGATGATGAAGGTGTTGCCTTTTCGCGCGACCTCGGTCCGCGCGAGGACCGCATCGACGACGCGCTCCGTCTGCCGGTCGGCGATCTCGGCCTCGCCGGTTGGCGCCGCCACATTCGACGGAGAAAGGGCGGCCATACCGCGCTTGAGGAGCCAGACCGGCGACACCCAGCGCAGCGGCGAAGGCTCTTGCAGCGCGCTGTTGAGCTCGGGATCGCCGATAAGCGCAAGCTTTTCGACAACGCGGCGGGCGAGATCGCGCGAGCGCAAAATCTCGACCTCGCTGTCGACCGCCGCCGAATCCGGCGACAGGCCCGACATCACGGCATCCATGTCGACGACCTGCATCTTCTGCCGGTCGAGCAGGACGAGTGTCTCGCCGGTATAAAGCGGCGTCATCTGGGAAACGGCAAGCGCCACAAGCGCCGTGAGCACGACGGTGATGCCGGCAATGACGCCCGCCCGCTTCCGCAGCATGCGGAAAATGGCGAGCAGATCGAACTCCATGAAGGAATCGTCGGGGGCCTCGGCCGATCCGTAAGCGCTTCCCCTGACCGCTGGCGCCGCCGAGCCTTTGACCGGTGCATTCATCGTCTGAAACCTCGCCGCACTGCCTGTTGCGCCGCACTATACACGATTGAGGGCCGCACACGCCGCCACCAGCCGGCAAAATTGCTTCATGGTTGACGCAAAAAAGAGGGCAGGCCATGACGTTCGCCCGGCCTGCCCTCCGTTAACTCTATTGCCGCAAAACCGTCTCGCTCAGAGCTTGCCGGTCAACGTGAGCGCCACGACGTTTCGCGTGTAGTCCGCGGTCGCGTCATTGGAGTCGCGATCCTCGAACGTGTAACGGAGTCCGACGTCGAAATTGCGGTTCAGGAGATAGAGCAGACCGGCACTGGCACCGATCAGATCGTCCTCGCGCGGGCTGGAGTTGAAGTCATCGCTGCCGTAGGAGGCACCGCCGCTGAGGATGAGGTTGCGCATGAGCTCGTGATCGACATCGACGCCGAACCGCTGCCTGTCATAGCCCGACGAACCGCCGATCGTGGTTTCCTCAACGCTCTGGTCCGCGGTGAAGATCACCGTGGTCAGGGGCGTCACGAACCAGTCGACATTCGCGCCATAGGCGAGACCGTCGGTGTCGCCGAAGGTGGCCGCGTCATAGTCGCGTTCCTGGTAACCGACATAGGCGCCGCCCTGGGCGAGATTGGTCAGGCGGAATTCAGAGCCGACCACCACCTGCATACCCTCTGAATCGCGCACCTGCGCTGGCGGGATCGGAGCCTCCTTGTATTCGCGCTGGTCGAGCTGACCTTCGACATAGATGTTCGTGTCGGGCGAGACGTTATAGGCAAGACGGACTCGCTCGATGAACTCCTCGCGATCGCGGAAGTCCTGGTCGATCGGACCGCCGCCAGCCGTCGCGCTGTCGTCGTAATCGTAGTCGAGGTATTCGCCGCCGACCGTCGCCGTCATGCGGGCAAAGTTCTGGGAGAGCGCCGCGGTGCCCGTGAAGAGCGTGTACTCGATGGGCTCGTTCGCGGCCGCGGGCGAACTCGGATCGCCGCGATCCTCGTGACGCTGCGCATAGCTGAGCGAGCCGGAAAGCGCCGTCATCGAGGTGATGTCGAGCGCGCCGCCCGCGCCGACGTTCCAGTCGAAGCGGTCCTCATCGCCGTTGTCCGCGTAGAATTGCTGCGCGAGGCCCGCGTTCAGATTGAGCGCGTGGCGGCTCCAGGTCGAATTGACCGCAACACCCGCCCTGAGCGTGGTGACGAAGTCGTCGGTCTCGTTGGTCGGCGTGGCGTAGATGTTGTCCTCATACGCCTCTGTCACGGAAGCCGTCGGGTAGACCATAAAGCCGCCGGCCCGGATGCCCGCCGCATCGTAGCCCGGCCGCGCCCTCTCCATGACGGACTGGCCACGCACATCGCTCAGTTCAGTCTCTGCTTCTCCTGCCTGCTGCGCAAAGGCGCCGGAGGCCGAAGCCATCCAAATCCCCGCCGCTGCCAGGGATACGAGGCGAACGCTGCCATAAGTCATTGAATATTCTCCGCTTTGTCTTTGTCAGCCAGCCCCCGGCGTCCCGCCATACCCACTCATTCATGGCAGAACGATTGCACCGGCAGTGCATTTCTTATGTCGCGCTGGCGGGTTCTTCCGGCGTCTCGTCTTCGTCGCCCGCGCCTTCGTAACCGCCCCCGGCATTCTGCTCGATCGATGCCGTCTTGTCGGAGGAGCCTGCGGAAACGGCGGCAACCAGCGTCTCGTCGCCGGAGGCAGCCGCCAGAGCCTGCATATTCGTCGCAGCTGTCGGATTTGTAAGCGCGATCACGGCGATCGCGGCACCAAGCCCCCTGCCCAGCGCAATCTTGAGATCGCTGTTGGCCGGAAGCCCCGCCGCAACGGCGACGATCGCCTGCGCCGCAAGCTCCGGATCTTCCGAATTCGTTACATATTCCTCGATCGCGGCTTCAAGCCCGTCCGGGTCATCGGCGTACTGGACTAGCAGCGCCTCGATGTCGGCCTGGGCTCCGGCGAGATCCTGGGCCGCAGCCGGAGACGGATTGAAAGCGATTGCCGCGAAGGCGAGTGCCACCGCGAATACAAACGCCGTTGAAACGGATTTCAGCATGACAAAACCTCCTCGGAACGCAGGAACTCACATCCATGGAGGACCGGAGGCTCCCGCAAGACTGCGCGAATACATGGTTGGCGATCACACCCCGCCCGCTAACCATTGCACGTTAACTGAAGAATAGCACAAGCACGGCGCGAGTTCGATGTAAAAGCTGCCGCAGGCGCGAATTTCTGGCCATTTGACGTCGCTTTTCCACTTTGCAGTGGCCGAAATACCTCGCCTTCAAAAGTTAAAATTCGCATACGGAGTAAGCTTTTACGGTTAATGACCCGGTCCGGGACAATCCGCTCCCGGGTCAGGTACCCCGGATCAGAAGAAACGCTCGGGCACCCGCAGGACATCGCCGGGCAGCACCCTGACCGCCTGGCTGGCCGGATACTCGACCTCGTTGCCCTCGCCGCGGGTGATGTAGACCTTGCCCTGATTGGCCCGGTAGGTGTAGCCGCCTGCGACAGCAACGGCGTTGAGCACCGTCATGCTGCTGGTATAGGGATACTGACCGGGCGACGAAACCTCTCCATAGATGTAGAAGGGCCGGTAATTCATCACCTCCACGCTGACGCGCGGGCTGGTGAGATAGCCGTCCCGAAGCTTTGCCTCGACCGCATCCTCGAAGGCACTGAGTGTAAGCCCGTTGGCCCGGACCTGCCCGATGAGCGGCAACGCCACCACGCCGGAGCCGCCAACGTCGAATTCGCCTGAAAGGTCGGGCTCCCCGAAAACGATCACTCTGAGCCGGTCGCCCGAGCCGAGTTCATAGTCGATGTCCGCATCGGGCGGCAGGGGCGTGTCCGCCGGCTCCGACATCGCCTGTTGAACCACCGGCGTCGGCGCGTTGGTGCGCGGCCCGTCGGTGCAAGCCGCCACCGCGACGACCGCGAACATGACAAAAACAGCCGCTGCCTTGCGCCGCAGAAATATCAAAATCCTCCGCCCGCAGAAATCCTCGAAGCGGTTACTGCCGGTTTCCGCCGCAGAATGGTTCATCGAATAGCCCTCTTCGTCTGGTCTGCGCGCAACCGGAACCCCAAGTCCCGGGGAGATGCATCGCGGACAAATTCAATATGCTCCACCTTTCGGGGCGAAGCGGCCTCCGCGCCCGTTTTCTACCATCAGCGCGCGCTAAAAATAGAGACGAAACACAGAAAACGGCCAAAAATCCAACCCGCTGGTTAACCCGTCGCCGCAAGCGGCACCTCCGCATCGCATGTCTGCACGAAGCGGTGCGACGTTCCTTCCAGCACGACAGCCGTGAGAACCCCCGTCATATAGGCGCCAGTATCCACACCGATCCTGTTCGGTTTGATGACAACTTCCTCGCGCGGCGTATGCCCATGCACGACGATCTTGCCAAACATCCTGCCGGAATCGACAAAGCCCTCGCGGATCCAGAGAAGGTCTTCCTCGATCTGACGATGGAGCGGCACGCCCGGCCGCACCCCCGCATGAGCAAAGAAATAGCCTCCGAATTCGGCGGAAAGTTTGAGCGATTTCAGGAAGTTGAGGTGAGACGCCGGCAGCACGCCGGCGAACCGCTCGCGTGCCTGTTCGAAGGCGGCCGGATCGTCCGTGCGCGTCAGTTCGGTAACGCCGTAAGAATGGAGCGTTTCGAGCCCGCCGTAATATTTCCATGTCTTGCCGAAAGCAGCGTCCTCAAGAAACTGGAGCATGGCCTGCTCATGGTTTCCCTTGAGGAAGACATATTCGAAGCCGGGGAGCGGCGCTCCCGTCAGACGGTCGAGCACGGCTTTAGACTGGAGCCCCCGGTCGACATAATCGCCAAGGAAAATCAAAAGGTTACGCTCAGACGGGCGGGACCGGGCATCGGCCTCGATCTGGTCGAGCAGACGCGCGAGCAGATCGTCGCGGCCGTGAATGTCGCCGACGGCATAAATCCTCATGCCCTCGGGTACGGACGCGGGCTCCCCGCCTTGAAACGTACCCTTGAGCCGGTTGAGCAGTCCGCCGATCACGCGTTCCTTCCGGGCATGCCTGCGCATGCCGCTCCGTCAGTCAGCCCCGGTGACTGAGGTTAGCCGGTTTCGATGTGTAAACAAGGAGATACACCGCCTCCGGGAATGGATTCCGGGAGGCCGGGATGTTTCGCCACACCCCCTCCACCCGTGCCGCGCCGCGGCGGTTACAGAGCGCCTCTTATAGAGTAGCCAGCCAATTGGGATATAAAGAGCCAAATCACTTCGGCGCCGCCCCGGAAGAACACGGGCCGGCCCGGATGCGCCCACAGGAGCGATGCTTGTCCCGCACGACGAACAACCCGACGGCCGAAACCGGCCACCTCGCCTCCGCCAGCCGGACGCTCTCGCTGGAAATCGAGGGGCTGAAGGCGCTGCTGGCCTCGCTGGACGGCCCCTTTATCGAGGCTGTCGAAACGCTCGGCCGCGCGGAAGGCCGCATCATCGTGACGGGCATGGGCAAGTCCGGCCATGTCGCGCGGAAGATCGCGGCGACCCTCGCCTCCACCGGCTCGCCCTCGCAATATGTCCATCCCGGCGAGGCGAGCCATGGCGATCTCGGCATGATCACCGCGAGCGACGTGATCCTCGCGCTGTCATGGTCCGGCGAGACGGCGGAACTCTCCAGCATCATCTCTCATGCGAAACGATTTGCGATCCCGCTCATCGCCATGACGGCGGAAGCGGCAAGCGCGCTCGGCCGCGCGGGCGATGTGGCGCTCGTCCTGCCGCGCGCGGAGGAAGCCTGCCCCAACAAGCTCGCGCCCACGACCTCGACCACCATGCAGCTTGCGCTTGGCGACGCGCTCGCGATCGCGCTGCTCGAGAAGAAGGGTTTCTCGGCCAAGGACTTCAAGGTCTTCCATCCGGGCGGCAAGCTGGGCGCCATGCTCGCCCATGTCCGCGAGATCATGCATGTCGGCGACGAGCTGCCGCTCACCGGGCCCGAGACGCCGATGTCGGAAGTGCTGCTTGTCATGTCGCAAAAAAGCCTCGGCTGCGCGGGCATTGTCGACGGAACGGGCAAGCTTGCGGGCATGATCACCGATGGCGACATCCGCCGCCATTCTTCCGGAGACCTCCTCTCGCGCAAGGCAGCCGAGGTGATGAACCCGTCGCCAAAGACGGTGGGGCCCGACATGCTCGCCTCCGAGGCCGTGAAGCTCCTCAACGAGAAGAAGATCACAAGCCTCTTCGTCGTCGAGGGCGGCAAGCCTGTCGGCGTCGTCCATATCCACGACTTCCTGAAGGCGGGCGTGGTCTAGGTACGGCGGCCCGCCGTCAGTCCATCGCCGCGATCCAGTCGCGCAGGAGCGCGACCGCGCGGGCATCGCATCGGTCAGCGACCGGCCGAGCTCAGGCATCATGACGCCGGGCTCCGTGCTCTCCACGCGGTAGAGAAGGATCGACGCGTCGGGATCGCCCGGCACGATGTCGAAGGAGAGGTGGCCGCGCCGCGCCCTGCGGCGACCGGGCGCTTGCCGATCCCGAGCGCAACCGGGTCATGCTCATCCCGGGCCAGGGAGAGACCGGAATTGCTGGCCGGACCTTCCGCGCGGTGGCAATGGGCGCAGTTAATGTCGAGCCAGGCGCGTGCCCTCGCACCGAGAGGCGCGTTTTCATCCAGCCAGTCCGGAACGGAGGACACGCTCGCCAGATCGGGCAGGCCCGCGAGGAATCCCGCATTCGCCCAGCGCATGAGCTGGTTCTGCGGCCCTTCGGGATAGGCGAAGACATGGTTGAGGTTGCGCGCCTTGGGACCGATGGGCGCCACCTCGCCGCCAATCGCGTGACATCTCTTGCACTGGTTCTTGTTCGGCACCGCATAGATGAAGTCTTCCACCCCTCCCTCCGGCGTCTCCACCGTCATCGGAATTTTCGCGCCCGCGATCTTGAGTTCCGCATCCGTCTGTTCGTCGTTCCAGACATAGGCCCAGGCCTGCCAGCCCTTTTCATGATGCAGCAGCACGCGTGTCTCGACGAGCTTCAACCCGCCGGGACGATCCGCCGCCGGATGGGCGAAGGTCTTGATCAGCGCCGACCCGACGGGGAAGGCAAAAGACTCGTGCGCGTCATAGGCCGCGACGATGACATGCACCGTCCCGTTGCCCGAAAGGCGGTTGCCGAAGACATGGACGTTCCGGTTTGCCATCACCATGATGCCGGTGCCCGTCGGCACCGATCCCACGATGTTGCCTTCCGGCGCGAAGTTGGGCGTATCGTTGTCGGCCGCGTCATTGTCGAAGACGCGAATGCCGTGGCCGCCCGCTGCGGAAGACCCGGCAGGTCGAAGATCAGGATGCCGCCGGTATTGTGGCGGGCCATGTTGCCATAGACATCGGCGCGGTAGCAGTTCTCGATCTCGATACCGGCGACATTGAATTCCGCGAGGCTGTTGCGGACGACGATGTCCTGGCTCTGGCCGACATAGATGCCCGCATCGGACGCGCCGCGCCGTCCGACGTCACGAGCAGGCCCTCTCCCGAGCCTGTCTGTCCCTTGAACGAGAGCACGGTCTCCCCGGCCCCCGCGCCGCGGATCGTGACGCCATCGGCGTCGAGGACCAGGCCGTCGGTCAGGTTCCAGCGTCCGGCTTCGAGCAGGATCGTGTCGCCCTCCTCCGCCATGATCAGCGTTTCGACGAGCTTTTCCGTGCCGTCGGCCGGGCTCAGCCGGACTTCCGCCGCGTCCGCCACCCCGGCGGACAACATGCCGATCGCGAGTGCGAACGCACCCGCTGAAACAACCGAATTCATCTGCGTCTCCCCCGGTGCCGGCGGCCCGGGTCAGTCTCTGGCCCGGCGTCATCGCAACAAAGTGCTGCCTGCCCCCTGTTCCTGTCGACAAGAATGAGATGTTTTCACTTTCTGCGGAGCGCCCATACCGGACCGGGGATCGATGCAACAAGGCGAACACACCGCAGAAAACACGGCGGCGGCAGCCGCGGGGGGCAGCCAGAAGGTTCCCCGCCAGCGACGGGCGGTGGAAACGCGCATGGCGCTGCTCCAGGCCGTCGAGGACATCGTCGCGGCAGAAGGCGTGGAGGCGGTCACGACAACCAGCGTCGCCGAACGCGCGGGCGTCTCCGTCGGAAGTCTCTGTCGCTACTTCAAGAATCGCAATGCGCTGCTCCTTGCCGCCTGTGACGGAACGGTTGTCCGCATCGCGGCCGCGAGTGCCAGAAAGCTGGCGAGCCTCGACGAGGACACGCCGGTCGAGGAAGCAGCCCGCCACCTGCTGGAGGTCTATCTCAAGATCGCCGAAGCGATCCCGGCCCATGCGGGCCTGTTGAAGGTCATGCGCTCGTTCCGCCCCATGGGCGATGAGCAGGATGCCGCCAATGTCACCATCGCCAGCAACCTCATCGCGCCCTTCCTGAAAAAATTCTCCCCCGCCGCGCAATCCGATCCGGCACGGCTTCATTTCATGAACGTGCTGATCGCCAACCTGGTCGACCTCTACCTCGTCATGCCGGGCACGCGCCCGGAGCGCGCCGCCATGCGCGCGGAGATCGAGGCGCATATGTTGCTGGCACTCGAGCGAGCCATCCGGCCGCATCGCCGGATGGACCTCGAACGAGATTGATATCCCGACGACGACCGGGAAAGAAACTCGCCCTCTATCGCGAATTCCGGCCCGGCTGTCCGTCGCTGAGATCGGAAAGGATATGCTTCAGCGACTGACGCGCGCGATTGAGCCTCGACATGACCGTGCCGACGGGGACGCCAAGCGTCTCCGCCGCCTCGGCGTAGGAGAGACCTTCCAGTCCGACCAGCAGGAGAACCTCGCGCTGTTCGCTTGAGAGCAGAACCAGAGCGCGGGCGACATCCTTGAACTCGACAAAGCCGTGCTGGGAGGCTGGATAGGAAAGCTGCCCGACATAATCGTCGATCGGAATCTCCCTGTCGCGCGCCTTCTTCGCCAGATGATCCGCGCGCACACTGTGAAGAATCCGGAACAGGTAAGCCCGCCAGTTATAGGCACGGTCGCGATCCGAATAAGTGAGGGCGCGCCTCAGGCTCTCCTGTACGAGATCGTCCGCGTCGGCCGGGTTGGCGACCAGAACCCTCGCATAGAGCGTGAGGCTCCTGATGTGGTCGTCCAGGCCGTCCGCGAGATCGGTCATTACGCTACCCTCCGCCACGCAGTCGGCGTCCAGCACTGCGGTTCGTGACGAGGGAACATTTTCATCGACCTATGACCGCCGATAGG
>JACIYQ010000018.1 GCA_014359855.1 Parvibaculum sp. | reverse complement strand
CATTACATCACCTCGATTTCCGCCTGGAGCGCGCCTGCCGACTTGATGGCCTGCAGGATCGTGATCATGTCGCGGGGGCTGACGCCGAGAGCGTTCAGGCCGTCGACCAGTTCCTTCAGGGAAATGCTGCCGTCGATGATGCCGAGCTGCTTGCCTTGTTCCTCATCGACAGTGATGTCGGTGCGAGGCACGACCACGGTGTCGCCCTGCGTGGAGAAGGGGGAGGGCTGGCTGACCTGCGGCGTTTCGCTGACCGAGATGGTGAGATTGCCTTGCGCGATGGCGACCTTGCTGACGCGCACGTCCTGGCCCATGACGATGACGCCGGAGGACTCGTCGATGACGACGCGGGCGGTCAGGTCCGGCTGCACGCGGAGTTGCTCGATATCGGTGAGGAGTGCCACGACGCCGCCGCGATAGGTCTGCGGCACGTTGAGCTGCACGGTGGTGGAGTTGTCCGCCGAGGCGGTCTGCGTGCCGAGATAGGTGTTGATGGCGGTGGCGACGCGCTGGGCCGTGGTCAGGTCCGGATTGCGGAGCGAGAGGCGGAGGCTACGCAGATCGGCGAGCTGGAAGTCGATCTCGCGCTCAACGATGGCGCCGTTCGCGATGCGGCCATTGGTCGGGACGCCACGCGTGACCGACGCGGCCTCGCCCTGGGCGGCGAAACCGCCGGTGGCGAGCGGGCCCTGCGCGACGGCATAGACCTGGCCGTCGGCGCCCATCAGCGGGGTCACGAGAAGAACGCCGCCCTGAAGATCGTCCGCGTCGCCCAGCGCGCTTACCGTCACGTCGATGCGGGAGCCCTGCGAGGCAAAAGCGGGCAGGTTGGCGGATA
This sequence comes from Parvibaculum sp., assembly GCA_014359855.1. Lineage (GTDB taxonomy): Bacteria > Pseudomonadota > Alphaproteobacteria > Parvibaculales > Parvibaculaceae > Parvibaculum. Next base: position 2,856 of record JACIYQ010000018.1, on the reverse strand, counting down.
CCATGACCGCGGCGACGTTCTCTGTCTTCAGCGTGGTGCCGCGCGTGTTGACGCCGAGGCGCTCGAGCATGCCGATCAGGCTTTGCTGCGTGAAGGGAGCATTGCGGAGCGTGTCGCCCGTGCCATTGAGGCCGACGACGAGGCCATAGCCGACCAGCATGTTGTCGCGGATGCCCTCGACATCGACGATGTCCTTGATGCGCGAGCTTGCGCCAGCGCTCGCGGGAAGGCCCGCGAGACAAGCGGCCACGAGAAGTGCCAAGAGAGTACGGAGTGAGAAGGCGGGAAGCCGGAACATGGGTCGACCGATCAATCGCTTGCGATACGGGGGGTATCTAGCGAAAGCCGTGCCATGGGCGATGCACGCCCCGCGATTTTTCAACTTATTGATTTTACAGATTTTTCTCGATGTCGCCGACGCGGTGGGGGCCCTGGTCCGGCGTGGTCTGCGGAAGCTCCTGCCGGTCTCCGGCAAATCCTGCCGGGCGCTTGCCCGTGCCGGAGTCATCAGGCTTAACGCGGATTTAACACCCCGGGGTCCATTTTGGAGGGACCAGGGCGGCTTTCCGCTCTCAAGCATCCGGATCGGGGGGCGACCCAGATGAAGATCGGACAGACCAGAGCGGCTTCCCAGACGGGAGCGGCACGAGGCGCCCAGGCGCGCTCAGGCGGCAGCGGCTTCGCGCCGGCAGGCGCTTCCGAGACGCGGGGCACAGCCGGGCTTTCGGGCCTTGCCTCGCTCAGCGCCGTCGATGCACTGCTGGCGCTTCAGGAAACACCCCAGAGCGGCGATGCTCTCCATTCGCCGCGTCGCAGAGCGATCCGCCGGGGCGAGGAGATGCTCGACATCCTGGACGAGATCAAGCTCTCGCTTCTCATGGGGCAACTGCCGAAGGCCAAGCTTTCCCGCCTTCTTTCGGTGGTCGAGCGGCAGAGCGGCACTTTCAACGACCCGCGCCTCGGGGAGGTTCTCGCCGAAATCGAGCTTCGGGCGAAGGTGGAACTCGCCAAGTTCGGCACCTATACCAAAGACTAGGTTCGTGCCTCCGGACGCCTGAAACCGCGGATTTTTCCTCCACCGGATTTCACATATATTTCACCGGCTTGGGCTGGGAAGGCCTGTTGAGAATCGTGAACGGCCTCCCTATACTCCGCCGCGCTTCGGCAGGGGCCAGCGGAGCGAATTTGATATTTGAGACCCGGCAGCGGCTGAGCCCGTTTTCAAATGTCCAATTCAGAAGCTCACCGGTTTCATGGAATTGCCGATGGTCCTCTGATCCCGAGATTTGCTCGCGACCATGCGGGCCCAGGGAGGCAAATGCCGAAATCGGACCACCGGTGTCAGAGAAAGATTGCGTAGATGGCCATACGTTTGCCCAAAGGCTACATGCCGTCAGACGACGAGCCGTTCATGAACAAGCGGCAGAAAGAATATTTCCGCCGCAAGCTCGAGAAATGGAAAGAGGATATCCTCGTCGAGAACCGGGAGACGCTGCAGCACCTGCAGGACGACTCGGTTCAGCATCCGGACCTCGCGGACCGGGCGTCCTCCGAAACCGAACGCTCGCTCGAACTCAGAACCCGCGACCGTCAGCGCAAGCTCATCGCCAAGATCGACGCGGCGCTGCGCCGGATCGAGGACGGCACCTATGGCTATTGCGAGGAGACGGGCGAACCGATCAGCCTGAAGCGGCTCGATGCGCGTCCGATCGCGACGCTGTCGATCGAGGCGCAGGAACGTCACGAGCGGCGCGAGAAGGTCTATCGCGACGACTGAAGCGGCGGATGATGGCCGGCTACTTGTTCCATTGCCTCTGAAGCATCAAGGCAGCCAGGAACACAGTGGCGTTAGCCGTGGTCCTGACGCTCTGCCAATTCGCAAATGCGGTCTGCGCCAGATGCGTCAAACGCAGGGCCTCAGGTTTGATAAAGGAAGCGGACATGTCGTAGTCGGCAAGGTGGCGCGCTTCCTGTAGTTCCACAAAAGCCGCAGCTACAGAGGAAAGGTCGCTCTCCAGCGGTTCCGAAATCAGCGATTTCGTTCCCTCGTTGAGCTCGCTTGTCCGGCCTTTTGCGAATTGGCGGCAAACATGCGCCATATCGCCGTGAGCGAAGGCACGCTTAGCCCGATCCTTGAGGCCCTGAGGCTGGATAGGGAAAAAGCGTCGTGAGGCATCTTCCGTCAACAAATGAAAGAGGGCGTAATACGAGGCGGAGACCGCCCTCCTCAGGCTAGCCTGCCTCGGTCGTCTGGGCTCCCGGTTGACCAGAAACAAAGCCTGATCCAGCAAATCGCGCTGCAGGGTCATGTGGCCGAGGTGCTCACGAAGACTCGCGGAAACGGACGTAGGGCCAATGTTCCAAGTCTTCCTTCAAGATGTCGTCTCTGACCGATTCCGCGAATTTTGACAGTTCAGACATTTTCCGCGCCGAGGGGGACACGTCATTATCGATAAAGAAATATATCCACGCTGCTGGCGATCCCGAGGAATCCGAGCCTAATTCCACATCTACTCTTTTGATTGCTTTCGGCCGAACGCGTTTGCCCAACAACCGCTTTATTGCAGCAGCGTCGTCCTTTGCTCGCGATTTTGACGTCGCACTTCCCATGGTTTCATGTATAGGGGAATTTTCGACTTTTCGATAGTACTGCTTCCGAAGAAAAAACGCGGCCCTTTTATCGGGGGCCGCGTTTTCCATTTTGCGCCGTTGATGCTGCGCCGTCAGAAGGGCATGATGATGTCGAAGAGCTGCTGGCCGTAACGCGGCTGCTGCATGTCGCTGATCTGGCCTTCGCCGCCATAGGAGATGCGGGCTTCGGCGATCTGCGTGTGCTGAACGGTGTTGGTGTTCGAA